>QMOO01000226.1 GCA_003648245.1 Caldisericota bacterium | reverse complement strand
TTAAAACTCTGGAACGTATCCGTGATGAAAAACTCGGGAATTATACCGTCTTATTTGTTGGTCCATGGAGTATTGAGAAACTGCGGGAAGTAGTGACATTTTGTAAGAAAAATAAAATATATTTTGTAATGGATGAAATGTGGGATCGTCTAACAGGGACTATTAAACCAGAGTATCAAAAAATTGACAAAAAGGAATTTAAAAAAATTATTTCTGATGCAGGGAAATATTTTGATGGGATGCTTTTTATGTGTGAATATGGAGGACTTATGCTTTACTGGCCAGAAAGCACAGTTATTGGTTCACCTAATGTAATTCCACCTACAGAAGATATATCTATTGCCAAAAATTTCCTGGTGAAAAAACTTCGTCAACTTATCAAATCGGCTAAGAAAAGTTTGGTTCAACCTCCATTAATATGTATTGAAGCATCTGCTATTGCTAAATATCTTTATGAAGCAGGGATAGACCGTGTTGATTTAGAAGTAACTTACTCAAATTTTACTGAACTTTACTATTCCACAACAAAAGGTGCAACGCTTGCCTATGGTAAAAAACAATTTGGTGCTGATATGGCAATGGTATGGTATGGAGGTAATGAACATGACCGTTTATGGAAGCATCGCTGGAAAATTTCTCTTTATCATGCTTTTATCAGAGGGGCAGACCCTATTTATGCAGAACATGGGATAATGGACTATAAAGCACTGGGGAAAAATTTCTCAACTGATTCTGAACAGGTTAGAAATTTTCGTAAAGAACTTTCTGATTTTGCGCAGTTTTGTGCTTTACATCCAAGACCTTCTGGATTTCCTATGAGTCGTATTGCAGTAATTTATGGTAATCTTGATAGTTTTGCTTTTGGCCCTTATGGTAACCCATTTATATGGGGACAAAGAGGTCCTCATGGTATTAAAACTGGTTCTCCCGAAGATTCCTGGGAACTATTCAACTCATTTTATCAAAAATTACCATGGGAATTTCCATATAAATTTGGAGAACAGGATCTTTCTGGTAATCCTCCCCTGGGACAGGTTGATGTTATTCCTGCAGAAAGTCCACTCCCTCTTATGAAAAAATATGATTGCCTTATATTTCTTGGTTGGAATACAATGACTCCAGAAATTTATAGAAATATAAAAGAATATGTTAAACAGGGAGGACATATACTTGCTACACTGGCGCATTTTGATACACGTAAAAAAAGAAATGAGCCTGTTTCACTAATATACAATGGAAACTTAGAAGACCTTTTTGGTATAAAGGTAATGAGTGAAGGTAAAATTTATGAAGGAGGTATAAAATTCAAGCAACAACCAGGAAGAGGGAATTACCATTTCCCTTTATGGACAGAAAAATGTGACCCTAAATATTATGAAGGGGGATTTCCAATTTGTGATATAAAACTTACTACAGCAGAAATTATTGCTGCTGGTTCTAATTCTTTTATGGATACCTGGGAACGGATGGATAAAAATCCTGTTCTTATTGCTAATAAATTAGGAAAGGGTATGGCATTTCTTGTTAATTCAACAGAATTTCCAGGTTACAGGAATTTAAAGCGATTTTATAAAGACCTTTTGTATTTTTTCTCTATGTCTTTTCAGAAAGATGTAATTATAGAGACAAGTGATGCAGTTCGTTTTGGAGTATATAAAGAAAGAGATAATTATTTAATATATTTACTGAATACAGATCCAGACTGTATTCATCAAGTTATTATTTCCTGCGGATTAAATAGAAAAATTCCACTGGAAGTAGGCGCTGGAGAAATGAAAGTTGTGTATGTTAATAAGAGATATTTGATATCTTCTGAAAATATGAAAAGCCGTATTACAAAGATTGGAATGAAAGGACGAACACTATTTTTAACTCTATATAACAAACAGGAAACTCCCGAAAAAATTCTTTGTTTTATTGATGGAAACAAATGGAAAGGGAAAATACTATTCTGTTAAGGTGAAAGATGAATAATTTGTATTTTTTTGTGGATATAGATGGAACAATAACAGATAAAAATCCTGAAAAAAAATATCCTGAAAATAAGATTGATCCCATACTTGGAGTTATGAGGGATGTTATGGTTGAAGAGGGATGGGATGGAGAAGAGGCAAAAAGGAAGATAGAAGAGTATGCTTATGAAGTTGTCTGGTGGGATTATCCCGATTTTATTGCAGAGTTTAGTTTGCCACTTGAAAAAACATGGGAGAGAATTTATAAGTGGTATAACGAATATTTAATTGTTTATCAGGATACAGTGGAGTTAATAAAACAGTTATACAAAATGGGTAAAAATCTTTATATTGTAAGCAATAATTCAATTGTTGGATGTCTTCTAAAGTTAAAAAGGGCAGGACTTGGAGATATAACAGGGACTCCTTATTTTAAAAGAATTCTCGGGGCAAATATTTTAAGAGGTCAGAAGTATCAGGTTCGATTGTGGAAAAGAGCAATTGCGCAGATTGGAGTTGAACCTGAAAAAATAAGTATTATTGGAGACAATGAAAAAGA
>QMOO01000225.1 GCA_003648245.1 Caldisericota bacterium | reverse complement strand
ATATTCACGAGTGTTTTACTGATAAAGAAATAGAAGATATACTGAAAGCATTTGAAAAAGTTGAAAAAGCATATTTGAAATAGGGGGGGAGTGACGAAAATTTATATTATGACTGACCTTGAAGGAGTTGCAGGGGTTGTTGATTTTAAAAGTCAAACATATTCTGATGGAAAATATTTTGAAAAAGCGAAGGAACTTTTAACGGAAGAGGTTAATGCTTGCTGTGAGGGATTGAAAGAAATGGGGGTTGATGAAATTCTTGTATGTGATGGTCATGGCTATGGTGGAATTTTACCTGAAAAGATACATAAAGAGGCAAAACTTTTACATGGAAGACCTTTTCCATATCTATTATGGATTGATAAGGGATGGGATGCGGTATTCTTACTTGCTCACCACAGTATGAATGGAACAGAAAATGGGAATTTAAACCATACTTTTTCCAGTCAGAACATAGTTAAAATGAAACTGAATGGGGAAGAAATAGGGGAAATTGGTTTTGAAATTTATCTTGCAGGACATTTCAATATTCCTGTTGTTTTTATAAGTGGAGATGAGGCAGCATGTAAAGAAGCAGAGAAATATGTTCCTGAAATAGAAAAAGCAGTTGTAAAATGGGGAATTAACCGAACCTGTGCAATTTCTCTTTCTCCATTTAAAGCAAGAGAAGTAATAAAAGAAAAAGCAAAAAAAGCAATAGAGAAAATTAATAAGATAAAACCAGTGAAAATTGAAGGAGAATGTGAACTTGTAATTGAATATTTATCTTCTTCTGATGCTTTTTCTAAATTAAGGGCAGAATATGTTGAAAAGATTGATGCAAGAACAATTAAGATAAAAGGTAAGAACATTATTGAAGTTTATAGAAGAAGAATGTAATGAATAAAAGGAGCAAAAAAAATGGAAAGAGATTTTAAGATTTTTGTTCTTAAAGATAATGAGGAACTCGGGAAGAAATCAGCAGAAGATGCAGGAAAAATCCTTGAAGATTACACAAATAAATTAAATAAAAAGTGTATTGCTACTTTTGCTGCTGCTCCCTCACAGGATACATTTCTTAAAAACCTTTCAAAAAATAAAAATATTAAATGGGAAAATGTTTATGCATTTCATCTTGACGAATATATAGACCTTCCTAAGGGACATCCCAATACTTTACAAGAATATTTAAAAAGTAATATTTTCAGTAAAGTTGATATTCCAGAGGAGAATGTATTTTTTATAAAAGATGCTGGAAAAAACCCAGAAGAGATTATTAAAAATTATACAGAATTGTTCAGGGAAAAGTATAAAGAAGTTAAAAAAAACACAGGGATTTATCTTGCATTTATAGGGATTGGAGTTAATGGACATATTGCATTTAATGAGCCAGATACAGATTTATGGTCAGAGCAATTTTTGATTAAAATCCAGATTGATGAAGTTTCAGTAAGACAGCAGTATGATGATTATAAAAACCATCCAGATCCTGAAGCAAGATATAAAAGTTTAGATGAAGTCCCAAGAAATGCCTTAACAATGAGTGTTTCTTCTATTTTACTTTCTGACATAATTTTCTGTATGGTTCCTGGAAAGCAAAAAGCAGATGCGGTAAAAATGACAGTTGAAGGAGAAATATGTGAAAAAGTTCCTGCTTCATTTTTAAGGTCGCACAGTAAAGTTAATTTATATCTTGATAAAAACTCTGCTTCAAAATTAATTAAAAAACCAGAATGTAAAATTTGAAGAGAGGATTAAAATACCCTGATAAATATGGTTCTGGAGAAAGGGGGAAAAATGATTGATTTTCATACTCATATTGGAAAGATTTCTTATGGAAGAAAAGTTTTAACAGCGAAAAAATTAGTAGAAACAATGGATAAATATGGAATTAAAAAGAGTGTGGTGTTGCCAATTGAAAATCCAGAAGAGACACACTGGTATTCAACAACCGATTATGTTTTAAGAAATTGTAAAAGATATTCAGAGAGATTAATTCCTTTTTGTAATGTTGACCCGAGAAGAGGGCTCAATAATGGAAAAGACAATTATCTTGGAAAAATAATTGAGAATTATGTAAAAAAGGGATGTAAGGGATTTGGAGAAGTTCTTGCCAATTTGAAATTCAATGACAAAAAGATGAAGTTTATTTACAAAATCTGTGGAGAGTTGTCTATTCCTGTCCTTTTTCATCTTGGTGGTGTGCCTGGAAGGTCTAAAATTGGCTTAACTGATAAAATTGGCTTACCTTTTATTGAAAGTGTTTTGAATGATTTTCCTGACACAATCTTTGTTGCTCATGGTCCCGGGTGGTGGGAAGAAATTTCAGGTAAGGTAAAGCCAGAAGATAGAGATTCTGACACAGAAGGTCCCATTAAAAAAGAGTGAAAAGTTGTATATCTTCTTGAAAATTATCCAAATATTTTTGCTGACCTTTCTGCTGGAAGTGGGTATAATGCTTTAACAAGAGATAATGATTTTGGAGTTGAGTTTCTGAATAGATTTTATAAAAAACTTCTTTTTGCAACAGATTATCTTTTTGT
>QMOO01000224.1 GCA_003648245.1 Caldisericota bacterium | reverse complement strand
CTTTTTGGCTCCTATGCAAAAAACAGAGAAAGAGATATTTCAGATGTTGATATAGGAATTTATACGGCTGTAAAATGGGATTTAAAGAAGATTCATAAGGTCTGGGATAAACTGGAAGAAATACTTGGAAAAAATGTTGACCTGATTGTAATGAATGAAGCAAGAGAAACAATTGCCTGGGAAGCACTAAGAGGAATACCTTTAAAAATAAAAGATAAAAAATTTTATTATGAATATATGCTGAAAATTTCAAGAGAAGCAGAAGATTTTGCTGACTTTGTTATTGACTTTTACAGATGGAGAGAAAAAGTAAAACAGGAAGTAAAATAATAAAAAGGAGAAGGAAAAAATGAAGAAAAAACTAAAAGTTCTTTCGCAATTTGCTCTCGCCATTTTAATTTTATTTACTGTAAAAACAGGGCTCTCAAAAGTATCCCCTCTATCTCTTACTGATTATACAGTTCCAGGACAGGGAATTTTACCAAGTGGTAGATATGACCAAAGTTCCTATGATGGATATGTTATAATAGCAGGTCTTAATATTGCATCAGATACAGGACAGATATTAACAGGAGTTAAGATTACCAACAATGGAGGAGGTACTTTAGACCTTTCTATTGATGAAAGTGTAATATTAGACAGAGATGGAAATGTTCTTGGCTCAACTGTTGGAGGGACTGGAGTTATTTCATGTTTCGAATCAATTCCAGTAGATGATGAGGGAATTAACGAAGGAGATGATTTTTTCATAGCAATAAGAACAACCGATGATTGTATCTCGGATTATTCTGCCAGCAGTTTTACAATTGAGGAAGTTACATGGTTCCCGGTGGAAGATGATGATGAAACCTCTCCTTCTTTAACAACAAACACAATAACCTGTGAATTGTTAGTTGCTGACCTTTTACCAATAGAATGTGATAATCTTTTACCTTTTATATATTACCCAACTTATTTTCAGTGGCAACCGGGAGAACAAATAAGGCCTGATTATCTTAACGAGACATACAATTTTTCTCCCTATCCTTTAGATTTTGAAGTCCCACAGATTATACCATTTGAAACTCCAACAGCAGTTCTTGCAATCAGTTGTTCCCAGCATAATGTAACTCCATCAGGTAGTTCAACACCAAATGTTCAGGACCCACCAGAATATCTATCAAGTATTACACTTACAATAACGGATATTAAAAAAAGTAACTTTGACCCGTCAAAGTCATTTAGAACAGGATATTCAGACCCACACTATAATGGGATACAATTATGGAGAGACGAAAATCAGGATGGGAAATGGGACCCAGATGTTGACTCTATAATAGATATAGACATAGGCGCTTTTACTCCTCAGGGGTCAAATGAATGGAAAGTTACAATATCTCCATCCTTATCTGCCTCAAGCCCTGAAGGAGAAGTAATAGAAGATTTATATGATGGACTTTATGACTACTTTATTGTTATAGTTGTAAGAAGTAATCCTGAGGATTCTTCCTACAGACCAGTTATAGGAAGGGATTTTAAAATATGGATAAATCCTGGAGATATTGTTTTTGGTCCTGTATCATATCCTGTAAAATATGCAGGAATAGAAATTGGAGCGGTGAAAAGAATTTATAGCAATCTTTACATTAAGAAGATAGCACAAACAAGAGTTGACCCGGAAAGCACAGAAGCAGATGCAGATTTAACTGACAATATTATTCCAGTTTTTGGAATAAATATTGCTTCAGGGCCTTCAGAAATTGAAAATCCTGCCCCTGACCTTGGTTCTTTTAGAAGTTTTGAGGGAACAAGAATAAAAAATATAAGAGTTGACCTTCTTTCTTTTGAAAATTTTGACCCAAGAACAGACCTTGCTCACATTGGATCAACTCCTTCTGAAAAAGCAGGGATAACTTTATGGAGAGATAATAAAGAAAGTGGTATTATTGGAAGTTTTGATATAGAGGATACACTTGTTCCTACCAATTCTTCTGGATGGGTTGATGACGGTTTTGTAAATGACCCTGATTACGGTCCCTGCCACCTATATCATTGTATAATCTCAACTCTATCAAGTGCAACTGATACAGGAGAAATTTATCCTGACGACTGGAATTCTGATTACAATGGAGGTATTTTCCCTGCTAATTACTATGGGGATGACTTCTTTCTCTGTTTAAGAACAACAGAACAGATGAGTTATGGAGCAAAATTCAGAGTAAGAATTCCAGAAGATGGAGGAATTAAATTAACATACCCAATTGAAGATTATTACAATTCTTTAGTTCACACATCAGAAGAAATATACGGAAATGTTTATGTAAAAATAACTTCTTTAACAGACCCGGGAAACCCAGGACTTGCTCCAAATTCACCTCCAACTCCTATTTTTAAGGTTGAACTGAATGATAACAATTCAGGTAAAAGTCCAAAATTAGAACAGATGACAGTTGAATTTTATAATAGAGGTGATTTTTCTCTTGATGACCTTGCTTCTTTTGACCCAATATACCCTGAATTTAATTCTTCAAATAACTGGTATGATGTAACTTACTT
>QMOO01000223.1 GCA_003648245.1 Caldisericota bacterium | reverse complement strand
TTCCACTTATTGTCTCAAGTTTTCTCTTCTCATCCTCTATAAGAGATGTCAGATGTAATTCCTTATTCCTGATTTCTTCCTGTTTTTTCCTTAATTCTTCCTGTGCCTTTGCTATCTCCTCACTTTGTTTTTCAATAAGTTCTGCTTTTCTTTCAAGATTAAGTTCTCTCTGTTGAAGTCGTCTTTCCTGAAATTGTAATTCTTTCTTTTTATTTCTTGTTTCTTTTTCAAACTCATTTCTAAGTCGGTAAAGCGTCTCTTTCGCCTCAATGTCAATTTCTCTCTTTTTACTTAAAGCAACCTGTTCTGCTTCTTCAATTATTTCTTTTGCTCTTTTTTCTGCTGCTTTTATTGTTCTTTCTGCAATAAATTTTCTCCAGAGATATCCAATTAAAATTGCTATTGCTCCCCAGAGAATGAATAATGGAACAACTAATTTTATTGTATTTACTGCTGGCAATTTTAACCACCTCCTTTACTTTCGCTGTTTTCCCAGCAATTAAGTAAAGGAATTATCCGGCAGGCAGTTTGAAACAAATTTAAGATTGGGTCTGGTTAATCTATATAAACTTATTACTTTTTTCTGTTTTATTGTATTTTTCATTTTATATAATTACCAGTTTTACCGAGTGTATTGCCGGAAATTCCTTTATTTTATTTAATACCTTTTTATCTATACTCTGGTCAAGATTTAAAACCGTAATTGCAGGTCCTCCTTTTTTCCTTCTCCCAAGTGTCATAGAAGCAATGTTTACCCCTTCTTTCCCAAGAACTGTCCCAATATGCCCCATTATCCCAGGCTTATCTTCATTATAACATATAAGTAAACAACCATTAGGTGTTGCTTCAACTGAAAACCCATCAATTTTTACAATTTTTTCTTCTTTATTCTCCAGAATTGTTCCTGAAACGGATATCTTTTTTTCATTTTTCACCTCAACTGTTATAAGATTTACAAATTCTTCTCCACTTTCCTCTCTGATTTCTTTTAGCGATATCTCTTTTTCCTTCAAAAGAAGAGGAGCATTTACTATATTAACATTATAGTTTTTAAAAAGCCCCATAATTATGTAATATCTAAGAAGAGAAAGGTCATAATTAACAATTTCTCCTGAATATTTTATGGTAATTCTGTTAATTTCTCCATCCACTATCTGGGAAAGAAAAATCCCCATTTTCTCACCTAATGAAAGATACCCCCGTAATTTACTCATTGTTTCTTCATCAAGATAAGGGACATTAACTGCATTTTTAACAACTTTCTTTTCAAACGCTTCTACGATTTGATTTGCAAGTTGAACTGCAACATTTTCCTGTGCTTCTTCTGTAGATGCTCCAAGATGAGGAGTTACAATTACCTGTTCAAGTGCAAGCAAAGGAGAATTTTCTGGTGGTTCTTTTTCAAAAACATCCAATGCTGCCCCTTTTACTTTCCCTTTCCTTATGTATTTATAAAGAGCATCTTCATCAATTACCCCTCCTCTTGCAACATTTATAATTCTTACGCCATCTTTCATAATTTCAAATTCTTTTTCTCCAATTATATGATATGTTTTTTCTGTCAGAGGGATGTGGAAAGAAATAAAATCTGCCTGTTTTAAAAGCCCTTCAATATTCATAACAGTTATGCCAATATCTCTTAAAGTAAATTCATCAACAAAAGGGTCATAACCAATTATCTTCATTCCCAGTCCTTTAGCAATTGTTGCAACCCTTTTCCCAATTCTTCCAAGCCCTATTATTCCAAGTGTTTTTCCATAAAGTTCTGTTCCCATAAATTTCTTCCTCACCCATTTTCCACTTTTTACATGAGAATTGGCAGAAGGAATATTTCTTGCAAGAGCCATCATAAGAGCAATTGTATGTTCTGCTGCAGAGATAGTATTTCCTTCAGGAGCATTCATAACAATAATTCCATGAGAGGTGGCTGCTTCCACATCAATATTATCAAGTCCAACTCCTGCTCTTCCAATTATTTTTAATTCTTTACCTCTTTCAATAACTTCCTTTGTTATCTTTGTTCCACTTCTTACAATAATAACATCGTATTTCCCAATAATATTATAAAGTTCTTCTGGTTTCTTTTTTCCCACCTGGTCCACTTCAAAACCTGCTTTTTCCAGTATTTTCACACCTGCTTCTTTTAAAGGGTCGGTAATTAAAACCCTGGTTTTACCCATTCCTGTCTCCTTAATAGGATATTTTACATTTATAGGAAAAAAGTGTCAAATTTTTTGCTTATATAAGAATTTTTAACTGAAAGAAACTATTTAACTTTCTAAAATCCATAATTGTAATTTTTCAGCAAGTGTGCCGAATTTATCTTTAATTTCTTCAATAAACTTTCCTTTTTCTTCTTCTGTTTTTATTTCACTCATCTTTTTATAAATGTAAAATCTTAAAGATGGGCTTTCAACAATATCAGATGGAAGAATGGAGTTAAATTTTACTTCTTTTTCCTTTTCAACTTTCTCTCCTTTTATTTCTCCCATAACTTCTCTCCAGAATTTACAGTATAAGTTAAATCCAATCATATCAATAA
>QMOO01000222.1 GCA_003648245.1 Caldisericota bacterium | reverse complement strand
TGGTTTATATCCTGCCTCTTTTATAACTTCTACTGCCAGTGTTTCTTCATCTACTAAAAAACCTTTTGCAATTCTTTTAAGTAATCCAGCAATTTCATTATCAATAACCAGCTGAACAATTGAATTTATACCCTCTGGTTCAGAAATTATACCCAATGAGCCAAACCTTGTAGCACCAGCATAAACCCCTGTTAGAAAATCTGATAATCTTTCTACTCCTGATTGAACTGAAGCGATAGTTTTTGCCTGTGTCTTTCCAAAACCAATAGAAAGGGAAACTGCTCCATAGAAATCTGCCATATCTCCCATAGATAAGATAAGAAGTGATGCTTCAGGACGAGAAGTACAGTTAAGCCCATTTCTCATATCTATTACCCCAAGATTGAAAAATAAAGACAGGTCTCCATAATCACTACTTTTATAAATTGCCCTATTAATCAGGTTACAACTGAATTGGTCAACAATCTGAATTACCAGAGCCCCTGCAAGTGTCACAGGAGCAGTTCCTCCAACAGATGCAATACCTGAACCAACTCCAGTAGAAAGCCCTTCCTTAAGTGCTTCCAATATCAATTCTGCCTTTGACCTGTCAAGAAAAAGAGGATAATCTTTATGAACATTCACCTTAGCTACATCTTTCATCTTCTTACCTGTGTATTCGCAATATTGCTCGCATAATTCAATGTAGCAGGGTAATTCTTTTACACTGGTTATCTCCCCTGAAAAATACGGCTTGGAAGTGTTTATCCAGCTTAATAGTTTTTTGTAAAAAGGTTGAGTTTGTGGAGGGACATCAGAAGGGATACCCAAACAATTTATCGTATCTATATTTTCTAATGCATCAACCACTTTATTAAAATTACTGCTTGATAGAAAAGTATGCTGTTTCACTTCGTCTGTTTCTAAATCAATATACCTTGCTGGATATCCCCCCGCATTAAAGCGAATCTCACTTTTTATTCTTTTCTTCCCTCCTGCATTTCCTATATACTCCTCAACTATCTTCTTCGGGAAATAAACCACTTCTTTATCATAGTCAACAGGATAACCAAATTCATCTAAAATTTTAAGAAAATCTTTGCTTTCAATTTTTATCCCCATTTCCTCTAAGATACGACATACACTTTCATGAATTTTCTCTCTTTCTGTTTCAGTAAGAACTTTTGTTGAATGCCATGCTTTCATTTTCCCCTCCCATAATATTTATCTGTTCTTTCTTAAAAATCAAATTCTTTTTTGATATAGAGGCAAATTTGCCTTTCTTCCTGTAATGTCTTTTATTTTAATCACTGTATCTCCTCTCCACTGAACTTCATATTCTCTCTCACCAGCAAAAACTCTCTCTTTTTTTAATCTTAACGGGAATTCTATTATAACTTTTTGCCCTTTCTTCAAATTATTTACAATAATATGTTCACCTGCCCATTCTATATCTCTTTTATGTTCATAAGAGAAGAATGAATGGAGATACTTCCCATCAACTTTAATCTTTAATGTCTTCCCTTTTACCCAATCAGGAATCCTGATAAATAAATTAGAGTTAATAAACATCTTAATTTCAACTTTACCCTGATAGGGCTGGTATCCCTTAACTTCAACCCATTTGCTTCTCTTATCCCAGAGAAAATTGACCCAGATACCTCTATTATCCTTTTTAACACTATTTTCCCAGGCAGAATAAATCGCCCTTGGAGCATGTCCACTACAACAATTCATTACAAAAAAATCCATATTTTTCCTGTATGAATTGGCTTCTGCATAAAAATCTGTAGGATAACTCCATCCTGCAAAAGCGCCTTTTATTTTTTCCGGGACATTCTTAAAAATAGAAAATTCAGTATCCCTGTTGCTCCCCTCTTTTAACCAACCTGTATCTTTCAACTGATTTTCTATTAACTGATTACGGACAAATCTTTCAGCATCAGCCCAATATTCTGGATAACCATTCTGGGCAAGAGTTATTGCTATTTCAACCATATCTACAATACAACAGGTCTCACAAACATTTTTATGTTCACGCTCAGGGAACCAGCCAAAATCTGTTCCCAATCTTTCTTTTGCCCAGTTATATGCTCTTATTCCCCAGTCAATCAGGTCCCTTTTATTAGTCAGAAATCCATAGAGGAGAATTCCTAAAATAGTATTTGAATGAGAATGAAAATGCCCTACAAAACTTCCATCTTTCTTAAAATTACTATGATAAAGATTCCAGTTTACCATCATTTCAGCCAATTTTAAAGATTTCTCATTTTTTGTTAATCTGTAATATTCTACCAAAGGTAAAATTAACATTCCGCCATTGGGTGCTGCTCCACTTATAGCAAATTCCACAGAGGTAAGAATCTGTCTTTTCTTTTCGCCTTCTCCCCAGTAAGAAAACCACTCTTTATTCCAGCCAGAAGGAGTATAAATATTGTAAGGGAAATACCAGTAATCTCTTTTCTTAAAGGTAATATCTGTTAACTTCTCAATCATCTTATCAATACGGTCCTTTATGAATTTGCTTCCTTCTTTTTCAAACCATGATACTAATGCGGTTAATGCTCTGTTC
>QMOO01000221.1 GCA_003648245.1 Caldisericota bacterium | reverse complement strand
CTCTGATGGATATATTATAGACATCCCAAGAAAAGAAGCAATAATCCCACCCGGAGAATCTATAGATTCTCCGGGTGGGATTATTGCTTCTTTTCTTGGGATGTCTATAATATATCCATCAGAGGATGAACTCCCTTACATAGATAGTGCCAAGCCATTAATTAACAATCTACAAGATATAGAAAATCTTCGTATTCCTGATTATAAGACATCAGGGTTAATGAGAAAGAGATGGGAAGCATGGCAGTACTATAATTCTCGTGGTTATAAAGTAAGATTCTGGGGAGCTCATGGAAGTGTTATAACCACTGCACACCAAATTGCAGGGAATAAAGTTTTTCTCTGGTTTATTGAAGAACCAGAAAAATCTATGAAACTTCTTGATTTTATTGTTGAAGTTGATAAACACTTAGAAGATGTGAATGAACAATTATGTGGAAAAAACCTCAGTGGGTATACAGGAGATGATTTTTCAGGACTATTGTCCCCGGAAATGTACAGGAGATTTGCTATCCCATGTTATCAAAAACTATATGAAGGTAAAAAAACAAGACATATGCATAGTGAATTAATCACTGCCGAGCATCTTCGCATTGCAAAAGATATGCTTGATATTACTAGTTTTCACGGTGCAGAAGCAAAAAATCTTACTCCTGAAGAGATGCACAAAATTATGGGGCATAATTTTTGGGTTCAGATTACTCCCAAGCAAATGAAGGAGTTTACTCCAAGCCAACTTGAAGAAAAAATAAAAGAGTTTGCAAATTGTGGCGCAGGATATGTCCAGATTTACCCTGGAAGAGATACTCCTGATAAAAATATGGAAGTGGCAATATCTGCATTACAGAGAGAATGCAAAGGTGGTGCTGTGTTGTAATTACAACAAAGAACAGAAGAGCGTAAATAATTACCAGGGGGGAAATATGGAGAAGGTAAATTTTGAAAGAGAAGAATATGTGAAAAGGATTATAGGTGATTGTCAGAGTTTAATCAGAAGAGAAGCAGAAGATTTTTTGAGGAAAGTTATTGAAGACGGATATCTGGAAAGAAGCAAAAAATTCTGGAGAAGAGATTATTCTTCAATAGGAAATTACTTAAATTCAATAAAACAGGCAAAACAGGACTGGAAGAATTGTCTGGGTGATTTTTCTGATTATTATTCTGAACAGTTTAATCCTGAGATAGAAAAAATATATGAAGACGAAAAGAAAGAAATTTTTTATATAAGTATTGAAATATATAAAGGAATGAGGGGTTATGGATTATTAGGATATCCAAAAAATATGAAAAAAGCGTCACCATTAATAATAGCACAACATGGCATTGGTTCTTCTCCTTTCCATGTTTTTGGTTTTTATGATTCAGGGGGTTATTATCATTCTTACGGAAGTAAATTATTAGATGAGAATTATGTAGTTATTGCTCCTTTTAACATCACAGATTCACAACCAAGAGCGAGAATTCAAAGATTATGTCTTCTTTTAGGAAAAACAATAGCAGGACTTGAGGCAGGAAAATATAAAAAATGGATTGATTTTTTTTCTTCTGACAAAAATGTAGATACTGAAAAAGTTGGAATGTGGGGATTAAGTTTAGGAGGATATTATACTTTAGTAACTATGCCAATTGAGGAAAGAATAAAAGCAGGTATATGTTCAGCATTTTTTAATCATAGAATAAAAAAGATGATAATAGATGATCCGAGATATAGTTGTTTTCTTTCTACAGATGAAGAACACATTTCTATATATGGATGGTTAAAATATTTTTCTGATTATGATTTAATATCCCTTATATGTCCAAGACCTTTTATGATACAAGCAGGAAAACAAGATTCAATTTCCTGGTTCCCATTTTTATTAGAAGAATACAGGAAAGCAAAAGAGCACTACGAAAAATTAGAAATAGGAGAAAAATTAATTTTAGATTTACATTCAGGAGGACATGAAGTGAGAGTTAGTGAAGGTATGAATTTTTTGAAGAAATTTTTAGTTTGATAGCAAAATACTTACTTACTATAGTTGACAGAAATTTTTTTTATGGTAAAATTTAAGAAATGAGAAACTACAGAAAATTAATCAGGAAAAACTATCTGTGTAATTTTGTTGGCTGGCGTTCCTACCTTTAATCCTCCATTATTTCCTTTTTCCCTTTACAAAGGAGGTAAAATGAAAAGTATATTTAATAAACTATTGTCACAAAAATCATTAACAATGGAAGAAAGTTATGATACATTCAGGAAAATTATGGAAAGTAAGGTCTCTCCTATTCAGGCAGGTGCTTTTCTTTCTTTACTTAAAGTAAAAGGAGAACAGGCAGCAGAAATAATAGGAGCAGTGAAATTACTCAGGGAAAAAGCAAATAAAATAGAACTAAAAAAGAGAAAAGTTGGAGATACCTGCGGGACAGGGGGAGACCATTCAGAGACATTTAATATTTCAACTGCAACAGGGATAGTTGGGTTTGGAGCAGGACTTACAATTGCCAAACATGGAAATAGAGGTATAACAAGTAAATGTGGAAGTGCTGATGTTATTAGCGAACTTGGATATGATATTAATG
>QMOO01000220.1 GCA_003648245.1 Caldisericota bacterium | reverse complement strand
GTTTATACCCACTCAGAACTTTTACCTGCTCATGGGTATCCAGGGATAAAAAAATACAAAAACCTTGCAGGAAATGTTGGAAAGGCATGGTATGACCAGAAAAAATTATTTTCAGAGATTCCTGCTGTGATTGTTGGAAGTTCAAATTGTGTTTTAATCCCCAAGGATGAATATAAGGGAAGAATGTTTACCTGTGGAGTTACAGGACTCCCCGGAGTAAATCATATTGCTGGATATGATTTTGCACCTGTTATCGAGATGGCAAAGAAGATGCCTGAACTTGAGGAGAAAGAAGGGAAGTTTTTAACCACAGGTTTTTCCTTTTCAGCAATAGAAGGGGTAAAGGATAAAATCAAATATCTTGTGAAAGAGGGAAAAATAAGAAGGTTTTTTGTTGTGGGAGGATGTGATGCACCCCTCAGAAAAAATAAGTATTACAGAAAATTTGTCCAGCTTCTTCCAGAAGATACCATTATCTTAACCCTTGCCTGTGGAAAATACAGATTCAATGACCTTGAGTTTGGAGATATTGAAGGTATTCCAAGACTTATAGATATCGGGCAGTGCAACGATACAATTGTAGGAATAGAAATTATAACTTTACTGGCAGAACTTTTAGAAGTTAATGATATAAATGAGCTACCTGTATCCTTTATTCTCATGTGGATGGAACAAAAAGCAGTGGCAATTTTATGGTCTTTACTTGCTCTCGGAATAAAGGGAATCTATATCGGTCCAATCATTCCTGCCTGGATAAATAAAGAGATTCTGGATATACTTGTTGAAAGATACCAGATAAGATTGATTGGAGAGGCGGAGGAAGACATAGGAGGAATCTTGGAAGGGGGAAATGAAATGTCCAGGGCTTGATAGTAGATTTTTGAAAGCAGAGGTTAGAAAATGTCCTAAATGTGGGTATGAAGTTGAGATATTCTCTGATGAAGTAAGGATAAGATGTCCCAAGTGTAAAACTTATGTATATCGGGAAATCCCCTCATGTATTGACTGGTGTAGATATGCAAAGCAGTGTATAGGAGAGGAAAAATGGAATCAACTTAAAAAAGGAGTAAAAGATGAAATTTTCAACAAGAACAAGATATGGAGTAAGAGCTATGCTTGACCTTGCATTCCATTATAGTGGTAGACCTGTTCTTGTCAAAGATATTGCAAAAAGACAGAATATTTCTGAAAAATATCTTGAGCATATAATGATTATTTTGAAAAAGGCAGGTTTTGTTCAGAGTATAAGTGGAGCCAAAGGAGGTTATATTCTTGCAAAAGGTCCTGGTGAGATAAAACTTTCAGAACTTGTTAAAGTTTTAGAAGGTTCTCTGGCTCCTGTGATGTGTGTGGACCATAAAGAGTTGTGTTCAAAATCTGATTTATGCTGTGTAAGAGAGGTATGGGTGAAAGTAAAGGAGAAAATACTGGGGATGCTTGATTCAATTACCTTGGATGACCTTGTCAGAAAACATAGGGAAAAAAGAATTAAGGTTTTAATGTATCAGATTTAAAAGGAGATAGAAATGAGGATAGCAGAGGATATAACTCAACTTGTTGGGAATACACCGCTTGTGAAATTGAATAATATCTGTGAAGGTGTAGAATCAGAGATTGTAGCAAAACTGGAGTTTTTCAATCCATGTGGGAGTGTAAAGGATAGGATAGCACTTTCAATGATAGAAGATGCTGAAAGGAAAGGCTTTATTAATAAAGACAGCGTAATAATTGAACCGACAAGTGGAAACACAGGAATCGGTCTTGCTTTTGTCTGTGCCCAGAGAGGTTATAAATTAATTTTGACAATGCCTGAAAGTATGAGCATAGAAAGGAGAAAACTTTTAAGTTTATTGGGAGCAGAAATAGTGCTTACTCCGTCTGAAGAGGGAATGTCAGGTGCGATAAGGAAGGCGGAAGAACTTCTGGGCAAAATACCGAATTCTTTTATGCCCCAGCAATTTAAAAATCCAGCAAATCCAGAAATTCATAAGAAAACCACAGCAGAGGAAATATGGAAGGATACAGATGGAAGAGTTGATATAGTGGTTGCAGGAGTTGGAACAGGTGGTACAATTACAGGGATAGCAGAATTTGTAAAAGAAAGGAAGAAAGAATGTTTGATTGTGGCGGTTGAACCTGAAAATTCACCTGTACTTTCAGGAGGATGTCCTGGGATACATAAAATTCAGGGAATAGGAGCAGGTTTTATTCCCGATGTTTTGAAAAGGCAACTTATAGATGAAATAATAACTGTAAGTGATGAAGATGCAATTGAAACAGCAAAAAATTTAGCCAGGAAAGAAGGTATTTTAGCAGGGATATCAAGTGGAGCAGCAGTATATGCAGCGATTAAAGTAGGGAAAAGGAAGAAAAATAAAGGTAAACTTATTGTTGTAATTCTTCCAGATACAGGGGAAAGGTATTTATCAGTATTTTAAAAAAGGAGAAAAGATGGAAGAAAAAATTATTTCAAAAGCGATTATTGAAAGTTATATGAAAAGTTTAATCTCTTGCCTTGATATTGATGTTGCTATTGCTGGAGCAGGACCCTCAGGGCTTATATGCGGTTATTATC
>QMOO01000219.1 GCA_003648245.1 Caldisericota bacterium | reverse complement strand
TGTTAATGGCAGACTTACTAAAATCAAGAACTGGCGAAAGTTCTTCCCCTGGATAAACAAGAAAAATCTCTCTATCTCTAAATTTAAAAATATAAGCTTTCTCTCTACTCCACTTATCCAGCTCCTTTTTTACAAGTTTCCTTGTAAAGTTTTCAATTAAAGCATTAAAAGGGTGAAAAATGGAATAAGATGAGGAAACTTTCCATTTTTCCAGAGGCTCGTGGATTATGGCGATAATCTTTTTTGTATCACTTACTTCAATTAAAGGCTCAAGAGGGAGCGGTGAGTAAACTCCTCCATCTATTAAGATTTCTCCATCAAATTCAACAGAGGGGAAAAAGTATGGAATAGATGAAGTTCCAAGAAGAGCTATGAGTAGATCCTTCCTTGATTTTATTCTGTAGTATCTGAAGGATTTCCCTTTCAGGTCTTTGTTTGTAAAAACAATCGGCCCTTTTCCCTTTGATACAGAGAGAATAAGACATGTATTATCACTTTCCATCAATCTTTCAAATAGATTTTTCTCTTCTATAAGATAATCAAAAAACTTTCTCATCTCTCCTGTATCAAAAATTGTGGGAAAAAGTTTTAACTTTAGAGCTTTGTGGTTTTTAAACTCCTCCCAGCTTTCCTTAAGAAGCTCGTAATCATTTATACAAACAGGGAGTATGTTTATTCCACCAACAGATGCACCTGATAAAACCTTGAATGTAAGCTCTGGCAACTTTTCTTTAAGTTTGAGTAGAAAGCCTACTCCAAATCCACCTTTTGCTCCACCCCCCTCCCAGACAAGTCCAAATAAGTTTTTTACCATTCCTTTAAAGCCTCCTATTCTTCACCATGTTTTCAATCTTTTCCTTTCAGATAAGTACATCCTTACTGTTTCCTACACACACTCCAAAGATTAAAGTTTCTTCTTTTTTCTTTGTAATGAAGTTCTTGCCTCCTCACTTATTATACCCAAAATCTAAACTTAAGACTTATATATTTGTGGAAGATCTTCCAAGTTTCTTAAATCTTGTTAAGGAGGTGAAAGAATGGCAGTAGTAAACGAAACTCACTCTATAAGAATTGTCTTTGGTGAGGAAGGTAATACAAGAAGTGAGACCCAGAATTACCTTAAACCCGAGGCAACAGATACTCAGTGTGAAGAGTTTGTAAGTAACCTCTCAAACTTAATCTCTGACCCAGTTTACTCTTCCTTTAGAAATATAAGGAAGCAGTTTGGGTAAAGAGAACTTTTAAATTTTAAAAAGGAGGTGAGATAATATGGCAGATACCTCGGTAAAGGAATTGGTGATGGTGTTTGAGACTCAAACTCCAGGAAGATACTACACGATGAGATACAGAAATCCAAAGGATGGTATAACCACAGAGGAAATTCAGAACTTCATGCAGTGGGTAATTGACCAGAACATGTTTCTTACACCCAACGGTGAACTTACAGGTATTCATGACGGCGGAGTTGTAGAAAGAACATTCACCGACTTAATCCCAGATTAAGTTTAAGGGGGCTTCTGCCCCCCTTTAAAGGAGGAGAATTATGGAAGTTATAACCTTTAAAGAGTTACTTTCACTTATAGGGAATGTGGGTTTTCCAATAGTTGTTGCAAGTTATCTACTTATAAGAACAAATGGAAAGATGGATAGATTAAAAGATGCAATTCACGAACTTTCTGAAAGTATAAAGGTTTTAAAGGAAGAATTAAGGAGGGAACATGTTTGAATTTATAGTTGTTCATCACTCAGCAACAACTTCAAGACTTGGAAGAGAGGATCACGATGGAGAGAGATTGTGGATTGCAATAAAAAAGTATCATAGAAACAGGTGGAAAGAAAGATTCCCCTGGTATGTAATGGATTATCACTTTGGAATAGGACCAACAGGAAAGGTTTTTCCAGGACAACCTTTATCTTTTCCTGCATGGCATACAGGGGATGACTGGTACAACTTAAGAAGTATAGGGATTTGTTTTATTGGAAACTTTGAGGAAGAGTTAATGCCAAAGAAACAGTTTGATGCTGGAGTTAAATTGATTTTCTCCCTTATGAATAGATACAAGATTCCACCAGAGAATATATTAAGACACAAGGATATAGTAAGGACTCTCTGCCCAGGAAGAAACTTTCCTTTTGAAAAGTTAATCCTCTCCCTTCAGGGCATAGGAGAGGCATGAAAAGAAGTCATAATAAAAAAGGGAGGCAAATGCCTCCCTTTGAAGTTTCCTCTCTTTAAGCTATCTACCAGCAAATTTAACACTTATTCCCTCTCTCCTATCATTAAAGATTAGGTGACATCTACCAGATGAATACCAATCAAAGATAAGGTGGTATCTTCTATCTGCATAATAACCAGACATGAAGTTTCCTGTGTCTCTTAATCTGTTGAATGGTATCCATCCTGTTGTGTATCCCTTACCCGGAACAAAAAGAAGCCATTTCTTGTTCTCTCTATCAACAAAGAAAGTGAAGTATCCTGTCCTTGTTGCTATTCCCTGAATTAACGGTGGAAGAACATTTTCTATTGTTATACTGCTTGAGTTATTTACTAAATTTGGATCTCCTTGGTCACAGGA
>QMOO01000218.1 GCA_003648245.1 Caldisericota bacterium | reverse complement strand
GACAATAGGAGGGAAAATAGATAAAAAGCAATTTATGTGGTTAGAGAAGGAATTGGAGAAAGCAAAAAATTCTGATTTTATTTTTGTATTTGTCCATGAGCCACTTTATCCAGTAGATGGACATATTGGCAGTTCATTAGATAGGTATCCAGAAGAAAGGGATAAATTGGCTAATTTGTTAAGAAAATATAATGCAGTTGTTTTCTGTGGTCATGAACATCTTTACAATAAAAAAGTTGTTAATGGACTGACCCAGATAATCACTGCTGGAGCAGGTGCTCCCTTATATGCTTCTCCTGAAAAAGGAGGATTTTATCACTATCTCTATGTAACTGTAAGAAAGAAAGAGTTTCAGATAGCAGTAATAAAACCAGGCAACATATTAAATCCGGAAGAAAAATTCCTAATTTCCAGAGGTTCTCCTGACTGGTTCTATACTGAAGGTTATCATACTTCTACTCCTCCTGATAAGGATGGGAAAATATGGTATGAGGTCGGTTATGATGATTCTTCATGGCAAAAAGGAATTACCCCTTTTGGTTATGGTGATGAACCAAGAGCAAAGTATGGAACAAAGTTAAAGAAAATTCAAGGGAGTTACTTCTTCAGGAAGAGGTTTTATGTAAAGAATTTAAAAGAGATAAAGGTTCTTACCTTAAAAGTAGCATCTGACAACTCTGCTATTGTCTATATCAATGGAAAAGAAGTAGATAAAGACCCTGTATTTGGTAAATCTGGAGGTCATGAGTTTGCCTATTGGAATAGAGAGATAAATCTTGACCCCTCTATCCTGAAAAAAGGAGAAAATCTTATTGCTGTTTATCTCTATAATAACCCTGGAAGTTCAGATGCTTATTTAGATGTAGAGTTAAATTCTTCTCAATAATCCCTTCCTACATTGTTAATCTTCTGAATGAGACATTGAGGGATAAAGTATTTCTAATGAGAAGAAGGAAAATTTACTCAAAATAATATTTTTAAACAGTTTCCCAGTAATGAAGAATTTCTTCAGAAGTTCCAAGAGATTTCAGAAATTTATAAAACTTTTGATGGAGTAATTTTGCAACTTTTCTATTCCCTTTGAAAATATTTTTCTTCTGATGAGGGTCCTTAGGAAGATAGTATAATTCTGGCTCAATTTTACCGATTATTTTTTCTTTTTTGGAAAGTCCGTCAACTGCTTTTGTTTCTGTTTCTTTCGTCTTTACTTTTTCAATATCACCAGGATAAATAAAAGACCATTTGCCGTCACATATTGTAATTCTATTTCCTGCATTGGGTCCATAGATTATCGTAGGTGCAGAAACAGTAATATCCCTTATTTTCTTTCTTTTACTTTTAATTATATCAAGAAAAGATATTCCTTGAACAGATGAAGGTTTTTTTATTCCGCATAATTCAAGAATTGTTGCAGTGACATCAGGGGGTTGAACTAAAGCAGAAATTCTTTTATGCTTTATTCCCGGAATATATACAACAAGAGGAATATGGGAGATTTCTTCATATAAAGGACAGTATCCAAATATATCATTTTTTATTATCGATTTTCCCATAATATTATGTTCACCATGAAGAAATCCATGGTCTGTAGTAAAAACGACGGCTGTATTGGAAAGCAACCCTAAATCTTCTATTTTTTCCAGAACTCTTCCAATCCATCTATCTACCATAGTAACTTCACCTGCATAATGAGCCCGTATATGTTTTATCTCTCTTTTTGTTAAGTAATCTGTGTAACCATATACGGGATAGATTATCTCTTCTCCTCTATAATTTCTATCATACATATCAACATACCAGTGAGGAGGATCCCATGGTTCATGAGGGTCAAAAGTGTCAATATAAAGAAAGAATTTTTTGTGTTTATAATTTTTTTCAAGCCATTTACATGCAGTATTCATTGTTTGAGCAACCCAGTAATCTTCTTCATATTTTCTTAAAGTTGCGTTTTTAAGAATGTACTTCATTGTGTATTCAGGACTTCTCAGTTTTTCTTTCTTTGCAGGATATTTAATATCTATCAAGTCAGTTACTAATCGGTCATTTTCCTGGCCTCTTATCCATACCCATCCTGTAAACCCTCTTTGATAGTTATATCCATCTTTCAGAATATGCGGTGTATCAGCAATAAGCATACTTACATATTTTTTTTCTCCCAGAAATTCAGACAACACTACTTCATCTGAAGGTAAAGGAGCCCATTGGGAATATGTAAAAGTGTATCTTCCTGTCATTAAATCATGCCTGTTCGGGACTGTTGGGAAAGAGGCAATGTAGGCGTTATCAAAAACACAACTGTATTTAGCAAATTTTTCAAGATGAGGAGTTGAAATCCACTTATTTCCATAAAATGAAAGATGGTCACGCCTGAAAGTATCAGAAACTATCAAAATCACATTCATTTTGCCCCATTATATTTTATTATTTTCTTTCTTCACATATTCAATCATAGTAGTAAAATTAAGTCAAATTTTTGAAGCATCAATTCCCTTTATTATATAACAAGTTTTTATATACCCAAAAATTTATCAATAAATGCAAAAATATTGGTAGACAAGAAATTTAAAATAATTAATCTTCGGG
>QMOO01000217.1 GCA_003648245.1 Caldisericota bacterium | reverse complement strand
GTCTTTCAATCTTTATCTCCTCTACAATTTTTTTAATTATTTCATCTGGATCTCCTGCCATTTCAAAACCAGCAGCGTTAATATGCCCTCCTCCGCCAAATTTCATAGCTATTTTTTTTACATCAATGGAATCTTTGCTCCTCATGCTCACTTTAAAGTAATTTTTCTTTCGTTCCTTAAGGAGAATAGCTACATCTGCTTCCCTTGACTTATTCAGAAACTCAACTGCTCCTTCAGCATCTTCTTCTGAAGCCTCAAACTCTTTAAAATCTGAAAGAAGTAAAACTGAGTATATTAAATTATCTCTCTTCTTCAGTTTTTCAAGAGCTCTTCCAAGAATCCTAAGAGCCTTGAGTGGTTTCATATTGTAAACCATTTTTGCAAGGTAGGCTGCCTCTGCACCGTGTTCTACAAGATAAGTAGCTGCTTTAAAAGTATCTATACTGGTGTTGGGAAATCTAAAAGAACCAGTATCGGTCATAATTCCCACAAAAAGAGGGTTGGCTATTCTCTTATCAATCTCTACATTTAAATCCACAAGAAGTTTCAGAACAAGTTCTGAAGTAGAAGAAGAGGTGGGGTCTATAAAGTTAAGTTCTCCAAAGGAAAAGTTTGATGGATGGTGATCTATGTTTATCTTAACCGGAATCTTCATAAGCTTTTTCTTCAAAGATTCAACCCTTCCAATATCTGAACAATCAAGAATTATAGCCAGTTCTATTCCCTTTGGATCAAAATCAGTTTTAAAGACTTCCGCTCCCTCGAGAAATGAGTAAATTTGAGGAACCCTATTTGGTAAAATTGGAACAACCTCTTTATTTAATTTCTTGAGCCCAAAATACAAGCCAAGAGTTGAACCAACTGCATCGCCATCTGGGTTTTCGTGGGATATAATAAGAATTGTTTTACTATTTATTATCTTCTCTATTATCCTCTTCATGCTTTAACCTATCAAGAATTTCAATAACTCTATAACCTCTGTCAATACTTTGATCCTCCTTAAAGGTAAGTATAGGTGTATACCTTAATTTCATGATCTTTCCAATCTCTTCCTGAATAAATTTCGTTGCTGATCTTAATCCTTTAAAAATAGTCTCTTTTTTTGCCTTATCGTGTATGTATATGTAAATTGTTGCTCTCTTTAGATCTCTTGAGAACTCAACATCTGTAACTGTAAGAAACTCATCCCTTATTCTTGGATCTTGAATCTTTTCTCTTAAAAGAGTGGAAATTTCCTTTTTAAGTGCCTTTTTAAGTTTTTCCTGTCTTAAGCTATTCACTTTTAAATTATACCACTAAATATCCTTCTCACTTATTACTTTTATACCTTCTTTCTCAAGTAATCTTGCGGTTATTCCCTTCCCTTTTATCTTTTTACCTTTAAATGTTCCATCGTATACATAATTCACTCCACACGATGGACTTCCATCTTTAAAAATCGCCTCCTTAACTCCATACAACTTCGCTATTCTCAATGTTTCTTTAGCTCCCTTTATAAAATTTTCAGTTAAATCCTTTCCTTCTACAGAATAAACTCTATCTCCCTTTATTTCAGATGGAACCCTTGGAGTTGGAAGTCCACCAAGTTGTTCTGGACAAACTGGTATTAGAATTTCATCTCTAAGAAGGGATATTATCTTCTCATTTCTATTATTACCACCATCATACTTACAATTAACACCAAGTAGACACGCACTAACAAGTTTCACTGGAAAAAACAAAGATATGTTTATTTAGGGGGCAAGAGCCCCCATAATTTTAACTTTATACTTCTACTTTTTCAGGAAGTATGAGCTTTTCGTTTTTCTTTAGAAGTTCTTCAGAAACTGGCTTTTCAAACTTTGTACTAATATAATCCTCAATGTATTCTCTTACCACTGCATCCCAGTACTCTTTTGTTATATAGTAAACTCTTGCTCCACCAAGCTCGTGCTGATACTCAGGCCATGGATAGGATGGCTGTGCCATTCCTACTCCCCACCTTTTCCAACCATTATAACTTTCATATGTTGCCCAGAATTCCTTGTTTCCAAGAATTTCAAAGGCATAGAAAGTTTTTGCATAGTACATTATTGCACCAACTCTTGCACCTCTCTTAAAAGCCATTGTGTGGAGAGAGATGTTAATGTCTTTATTCATTAGTCTTCCATTGGCAAAACCAGCGAGTTTTCCATCAATAAGACCAAGAAGAGTATATGGATCTTTAAGCCTGTTTCGGTACCATCCAAGAACCTCAGCATAAACTCTTGCTCCTACAATATCATAAAAATCATGATCCACTTTCATCACTTCTTGAAGATAGGAAAGGAGTAGTGGAGCTTCCTCTTTCTTTGCCTCTCTTATAAGCATGGTCTCACCTGTTTTCAGTTTTACTGATACAGGCTCCCATGGTTTAAGGTGAAGAGACGGACCTGAAAGTAAGGGTTCAATTTCGGCGACATCAAAAACAACCTTATCCTGTGATACTTTTTCAGGTGGATTCTTTCTCATTTTTATTCCTCCTTGTGTTCAAAGTTTTTACAAATTTAATAATATTTAACTTGAGTAAAAAGTCAAGGGATATTTGAATTCATTTATTTATATTT
>QMOO01000216.1 GCA_003648245.1 Caldisericota bacterium | reverse complement strand
TCGTGGTTGTCAACATCCTCATCAAGCACAAAAACCAGAAGTAATAGAAATTTAAAAGGGGGTTTTTTATGCCTAAAATTTATATAATTGATGTCACAAATCGTGATGGTGTTCAAACAGCACATCTTGGACTTGCCAAACTTGAAAAAACAATGATAAATTATTACCTTAACCAGATGGGAATTTTTCAGAGTGAATTTGGTTTTCCAATAACTTCCCATGAAATAAATTATCTTAATGCAAACCTTAAACTTGCAAAGAAGAAAGTTATTTATCCAATTCGCCTTTCTGGATGGATGAGGGCAGTTCCATCAGATGTTGAAGATGCCTTTAAAAATGTTCCACAACTGAAGCATATGAATCTTTCAATATCAACTTCCAAACAGATGATTATTGGAAAATTTCAGGGGAGGATGAAGTTCAATGATGTTGTAAATGTTATGGTGGAGGCGGTGAAACTTGCAAGAATGAAAGGGGCGAAATCCATAGGTGTTAATGCAGAAGATGCTTCAAGAACTGATTTAAAAAAATTGATAGAGTTTTCTGCTGCAGCAAAAGAAGCAGGTGCTGATAGAGTTAGATATTGTGATACTCTTGGTTATGATTCTCCCTTTTCAATATATGAGAAGATATATAAAATTGCAAAGGAAGTAAAAATTCCAGTTGAACTACATTGCCATAATGACCTTGGTATGGCAGTTGCCTGTTCAATTGCAGGAGCAAAAGCAGCCATTGATGCAGGAGTGGATGCTTATATAAATACAACAGTTAATGGAATGGGAGAAAGGACAGGAAATGCTGACCTTGTTTCTGTAATTCTTGGTGTAAAATATGCAGCAGGATTTGAGGGAAAATATATTCTTGATGAAAGAATAAATCTTAAAATGGCATGGAAAATTTCTCATTATGCTTCGTATGCTTTTGGTGTGCCAATTCCAATAAATCAGGTTGGTGTGGGTAAGAATGCTTTTGCTCATTCTTCAGGTATCCATGTTGATGGAGCACTTAAAGATAGAAGAAATTATGAACTTTATGATTTTGAAGAACTTGGTAGAGGTGAACCTGAAATTGTTGAAACAGGAAGAATGATTATACTTGGTGAATACAGCGGGATTAAAGGTTTGAGAAATGTTTATGGGAAGATGGAAATAAAATTCAAGGATGATAAAGAAGCAAGAAAAATTCTTGAACTGGCAAGATATGCAAATGTCCACAAGCAAAAACCATTAACAGAAGACGAACTTAAATTTATTGCCAGACACCCTGAAGAAGTAAAGCAAATTCTAACAATGAGTCCATAATCTTTTTGCAGGATTTTAAAGTGGGAAAAACAATTGCTGAAAAGATAATTTCTTCTCGTTCAGGAAAAGATGTAAAAAGTGGAGATATAGTAATCGCAAAACCTGATTTTTTAATGGCACAGGATGGAACTGCTCCACTTGTTATAAATGCATTTGAAAAATTTTCTGATAAAAAAATTGCTTTTCCTGAAAAAGCAACCTTTGTAATTGACCATAACAGTCCAAGTCCAAATCAGGGAGTTTCTTCACTTCATAAACTTATGAGGGATTTTGTTAAAAAATACAAAATAGGTCTTTTTGAAGTTGGTGAAGGTATCTGTCATGTTTTGTTGCCTGAAAGAGGACTTGTTAAATGTGGAGACCTTGTTTTTGGAGCCGATAGCCACACTCCAACATATGGTGCTTTAAACGCTATGAGTATTGGAATTGGTTCAACTGACCTTGCTATCGCTCTTTATACAGGTCATCTCTGGTTAAAAGTCCCTGAAACAATAAAAATTGTTTTTGATGGGAAATTACCCTATGGTGTTTTTGCAAAAGATATCGCTCTTTATATGGTAAAGAAACTTACTGCAAGAGGTGCTGTTTATAAGTCAGTTGAAATAAAAGGAAAAGCAATTGATAATTTATCCATTGATGGAAGATTTACAATATGCAATCTTACAACAGAAATAGGGGCTAAATGTGGAATTATGGAATTTGACGAAAAAACTGAAAAATATCTGAAAGAAAAAGGACATAAGGATTTAGAGCCAGTTTTCCCAGATGAAGATGCAGAATACGAAAAAATATATAATTTTGATGTTTCAAATCTTTCTCCTCAAGTTGCAAAACCTCATACAGTAGATAATGTTTCGGACATAAATGAAGTTGAAGGAATTGAGATACACCAGGGATTTATAGGGACCTGCACAAATGGAAGAGTTGAGGACTTTGAAATTGCTTCAAGAATTCTTGATGGGAAAAAAGTTAAAAAAGGAGTTAGATTAATATGTACACCTGGTTCAAGAAAAATTTATATTGAATGTTTGAAAAAGGGGTATATTGAAAAACTTTTAGAAGCAGGAGGGGTTATAACAAACCCGGGATGTGGTCCCTGTGTGGGAACTCATCAGGGGATTCCTTCTGATGGAGAAAATGTTATTTCT
This sequence comes from Caldisericota bacterium, assembly GCA_003648245.1. The sequence continues at coordinate 138 of QMOO01000216.1, read as the reverse complement.
ACAGCAAACAGGAATTTTAAGGGAAGAATGGGAAATCAAAACGCCTTCATTTATCTTGCTTCGCCTGCAACTGTTGCAGCGAGTGTAATTGAAGGAAAAATAACTGACCCGAGAAAGTATCTATGAAAAAAATTACAG
>QMOO01000215.1 GCA_003648245.1 Caldisericota bacterium | reverse complement strand
TGCCTATATATCCAAAATTGATGGATTACATTATTTCGCTCTTTTCTTATTGCGTTTATTCTTTTGTATAACTTAAAGTCTATCAAATTTATAGATAAAGCTATATTTAAAGCGTTGTAAAAACTTAATTCCACACAAAAAGACCGCAGCTTGTCTACTTCTTCTTGAGGTAATCCTTTCTCACCTTTTTCCCATAATATCTCGATCAAAACTCACCATTTCAATCCATTTTCAATGAAACTATATAGTAGAATTATCTTCTCGAAATATTTTTCTTTATTTCGACTGTTTAAAACTGAATTAATTTCTTCGGCTATGTCATTTATGGTTTGCGTAATATTGTTATACTTTTTTCGCATTAGTTTTCTTATCCATATCTTAAGATCTTTCCAATCAGCAAAAAGGCCGTAGTAAATAATGTCTGCTGGTATGTTAGCTTAGGGGAATAGACAAAGCAAACTGAATGTAATCGAGAGTGAATTACCTGTTGCGCAAGCGTGCTAGCATCGGAACAAAGCGAAGAGTTGTAAGAGTTCTGACTCCAGTTCATTTCTCCTCTCCTATCCCCTCAACCCATACGTAGAATTTTATCTTTTGTATCCACTTTTGAATCTCCTCGTTATTCCTTATCTTCACATAAATCCCACTTATAGCCTCTGAAGTTATCTCTTTCTATCCCTCAAAGTTCTTTCTCTTCCTATTGATCGGATTTCCATCCACTCTATTTTGACAAGAAAACTTTTAGGCGTAATTGTAGGTTGCAAAAACTCAGAATGGAAGATCGTTCCCACCAGTATTTTCCTCCTCAATAGTTTGGGATTGTTTTTCTATATAACGTTTTATCAAATAATTAATCAAAACGCCTGCTAAGTTAACAGCAAGTTCCGCCAAAGATGAAGGAACTTTTTCCAACCTTTCTCCTCGGCCGTGTCCTGCGCCTGGCTCTTCATTTCTGATTATTGCTACTGATCGTAATATATTTTCTTCAAAAGATTTCAAAAATCCTTCATAATATTCAGGAATTAAGCCACTTTCTATCAGTTTTCTATACAATTTACCGGGTTTTTCCTTTTGAACTTTAAGGATACATTTGATAGTGCTCTCAACCGCTAAATTGGCATTTTGAATTGCACCTTCATAGTCACCATTTGAAAGATCCACCCTTGCCTTTTCAAATTCCTGTAGTGCTCCTAAAAATTTTACTTCTTTGAGTAATTCATAAGTTTTGCGTAAAATTTCCTCTTCTATGTATTGTGAATCTACCGGAAAGATTCTTCCTTCAGCCATTCTCCAAGGTAAGTCGCTTTCCTCCATAATCTGGTTAAATTCTTTTTGAAAGGATAGTTGTTCATTTTGTGATAAATCTTCATAAAGCAACTCTACTGCATCTAAAATATAAGGAGGATAATTTCCTCTTAAAATAAAGGCTTTCAAATCAGCCGGAACTATCACACCTTCTTTCTCTTCCGAATAAGCAGAAAGGTATTCCAGTCCATGTTCTGATTTAATTTCCTCAGTTAAACATTCTAATCTACTTGTCCAGTAATCCCACCCTGTTTCTGAAGTCTCTACCCATCTCTCATCATATTTCTCAATTAACTTCCAGATACGTATCCTAACATTGCGGGGGATACTTACTTTTATTTTTCCATTTTTTAAGGCTTGTTTACATCTTTTAGAAAACACCCAAGTCATATTGTCTCTCCTTACTTTAAAAAATCTTCCTGCTTATTTAATTCTTTTGAATCATACCCATCCCCAATAAGTCTCCGGTTATTCCTGAATTGTTCATAATCTTTGGGTTGGAACCAATAGCTTTTTATATTATTTTTAACTCCTACATGGATCGAATCCTTATCTTTGGCTTTTAAATCATCGATTGCTATTATAAATATTTCTGGCTTTTCTTCAAATACTTTCCTGCAAATTGTTGGAAAATCCCTAAACAGGTTGTCCAATTTACTCCCCAGCAGGATGGGACCCTTTTTGTTTGATGATTTAACTTGCATTGTGTATTTACGTTGCGCCTTTTCACTGAAAAAGACAACATCCACTCCCCTGGTATTTCTGGATGTAGGTAGGACATTCCATCCTCTCTTGGATAATTCATAACAAACATAGTATAGTCTTGCATTTCCAACTATTTGATTGGATGGTTTTCTCTTTCTATTGCTTTTCCCTGCCATCAATTTTTACATTCTATAAAGCAAATAAAGGGAAAATTCAATGAATTAGAAGTTGCTCAGTCTAGTACCAGTGCCAAATTAGGGAGTGCTGAAAGTAAAATGGGAATTTTATATTTTTATAACCCTGGTTTGCAAGAGATAATTCCACGGGATTGTATGAAATCAAAATTTCACAGTATACCATTTCCCAATCCAGATTGTCAAGAGTTCTTTCAGATGCTTTTTCTAAGGTATTTAAATGAAGTCCCTATGTTAATACACCAACACCTTGGTTTGCAAGAAGTAGTTTTTGAATAGTGGAAAAGGGAAAATATTAAAGTATGTCACATTTCATCTGAGGTTGTCAAGAGTACAGGGTAGCTCTCTTTCAAAAGGGAAACAGAGGTAAATTTAAAATCTTACC
>QMOO01000214.1 GCA_003648245.1 Caldisericota bacterium | reverse complement strand
CTGGAAGCCCGGTGAAGAGGTAGAAATAAATCTGTAACATTTCATTATGTGGAGGACCGTCCTCCACACTTTTTAAGGGGGAGAGGATGAATGTAGTGCTTATCATATTTGATAGTTTAAGAAAAGATTGTGTTGGTTGTTATTCAGAAAATCCACCGTGGGGAAAAGTAGAAACACCTTTTTTTGATAAATTTTCAGAAGAATCACTCATTTTTGATAGAGTTTATCCTGAATCACTACCTACTTTACCGATGAGAAGAGCAATATATACAGGAAAGAATGTTTACCCTTTCAGAAACGCCAATTTTAGATTAAGAGGTGATTTTGTTGGTGCTTTTGGATGGGGTCCAATTCCAGAAGACCAGGATACAGTTTCAGAAGTTTTACAGGAAAAAGGATATAGAACCTGTCTTATTTCGTCTGTCTACCACCAGTTTAAACCATCAAAAAATTTCTGGCGTGGATTTGACCAGTGGGAATTTGTTAGAGGGAAAGAAAATGATATGTATAAAAGTGGTCCAGAACCATCAGAAGAATTGATTAAATATTATTCACCAATTGAAGGACTTGAGAAGAGTAAATTGCTTAAAAAAATTCTTATTAATACTCAGAACTGGAAAAAAGAAGAGGATTATCCTGTTGCTCAAATTATGATAAAAGCAGCACAGTGGCTTGAAGAAAATAAAGATGCTGAAAAATTTTTCCTTGTTCTTGAGAGTTTTGACCCTCATGAACCATGGCAGGTTCCAGATTTCTACAGTAAAAAATATTTCAAAAAGGAAGTTAATTTTGACCAGATACTTTCTATTTATGGAGATATTTCTCATTGGCCTGAAGATGTTTTGAAAAAAACACAGGCAAATTACAGTGGGTTGACAACTATGTGTGATAGATGGTTTGGATATTTATATGAGAAATTTAAGAATATGGGTTTTCTTGAAAATACTTTAATAATTTTAACATCAGACCATGGGCATTCAATAGGAGATAAAAATTTTATGGGAAAAAGAGGATATCCATCAAGTAGAGAAGTTTATGATATTCCACTTTTAATAAGACATCCAGAAGGTAAAGGGGAAGGGAAAAGGAGTGATATTCTTGTAAACCATACAGATATAACAGCGACAATTTATGAACTTTGTGGAATTAGTCTTCCATTTGAAATAGATGGAAAACCATTCTGGAAAAAGGCGTTAAATGGAGAAGAAATAAGAGACCATGTAACAGTTGCCTGGGGTCCATCAATTACAGTTGTTGATAAAAAGTGGTATATGAATTGTCTTGTTGATGGGAAAGGACCATTTCTTTATGACCTTGAAAAGGACCCCAATTTTGAGAAAAATATTGCTGACGAGAATAAAGAAATAGTTAACCTTTTGTTTTCAAAAGGTATAGAAGATGCTAAAGGGGAAATACCTGATTTTGTTATGAAAGCGGCGAAAAAATCAGAAGTTCCTCCTGGTTGCAGTCCAATAGCTGCAAGAAAAACTCAATAAAATGGAAAAGATAAAAGGGAAACTGGAGAATTCAAAGACAGAGAGAAAAATGTATCTTTCCATACTTCCCTTTTTTATGGCATACATATGAAGATGATGTAGTCCCTTTTGAAAATTCAATTTTGTTTGCACCGCTCTTAAAAGAGATAATGGTTTTTTCATATTTTATTTCAAGTCCTTCTGCAAAATTTCCGATGTTTAAAATTATAGAATTTTTATAAAAGTCATTTTTAAAGTATAATAAAGAAAATTTAAATGGATTCAAAAGGAGGGAAAAATGAAATTTTCAGGAATAAGTGATGAAGCAGGACAAGCAATTGAAATGCAAATAAAAGCACATAAAGAACTTGGATGGGAATATATGGAGTTGAGAAATGTTGATGGAGAAAATCTGACAATGATGAGTGATGAAAAGTTTGAAGAAGTTTACAGAAAGGTCAATGAAAGTGGGCTAAAAGTTTCCTGTTTTTCAAGTTGTATTGCAAACTGGGCAACAAGAATTTCAGGCGATTTCCAGAAGGATATTGATGAACTTAAAAGGGCTATTCCAAGAATGAAAAAATTCAACACAAAATTTATAAGAGTTATGTCCTGGCCCAATGATGATGAAAACCCATGGCCAGAGGAAAAATGGGCAGAAGAAGTTATAAGAAGGATGAAAGAACTTGCTAAAATTGCTGAAGATGGAGGAGTAATTCTTGCTCATGAAAATTGTAGTGGATGGGGAGGACTTTCTCCTGAAAATTCTTTAAGATTACTTAGTGAAGTTAACTCTCCTGCTTTTGTTCTTCTTTTTGATACAGGAAATGTGATACCACATACAGGTATGGATACCTGGGATTTTTATATAAAAATTAAACCATATATTAAGTATGTACACGTAAAAGATTATAAAGCAGATAAAAGTGGAGCAACATTCCCGGGAGAAGGTGTATCAAAAGTAAAAGAGATTCTTACAGACCTTAAAAATTCTGGATATGATGGTTTTGTTTCTATTGAACCACACATTGCAAGTGTTGTCCATGAAGGAAAAGTTGGAGAGGCAGAGATAACTTACAGAACTTATGTTGAATATGGAAAGAAATTGATGGCTTTGCT
>QMOO01000213.1 GCA_003648245.1 Caldisericota bacterium | reverse complement strand
GAAGTATTGACAGTAAATAAATATAAAGGTAAAATTGTCTCAAAACTTCAGGGAGCCGAAAGGCTTAATAGGGAAGTGCGATAAGAGCCGCGCTCCCGGCGCTGTAGAGGCAGACGAAAGGCTAACCCGGAAAGGGGACAGGGTCACTGTTCGCCAGATTTAAGGCGAATGGGAAGGTCTTGCCAAGTAGGGTGAAGCCTCAGCCAGAAGACCTACCCTGAAGTGGGAACTTCCTCTTGCGGTAGACAGGAGGAAGAAGGAGTAAACTTAATATGTTTACTTCTGGGTGAAAAAAGGGTAAGCCCGCCCAAAAAGGCGGGTTTTTTTATTGCCTGCCTTTAAATAGAAAGTGTTGAAATATAAAAGGGAGGGCGGGATGATAAGAAGATTTTTGACAAGTTTAGCATTTAAAAAAGCTTTTACTCTTATAGAATTGCTTGTAACCATTACTATTATAATGATGCTTGCTGGCATGTTATTTCCTGCTTTAAGTCGGGCAAGAGAAGAAGGAAGAAGGACAGTCTGTATGTCAAATGTAAGACAACTTATATTTGCAGCAGTTATGTATGCTAACAATAATGATGAGTACTATCCACCGTTACAACAAGGAGGTGGGTTTGGTCCACCAGAGATTTTATGGTTTGGAGCGAGACAATCAGACGGCACATATAAACCAGAAGGAAGTTTCTTATATCCTTATTTACCAAATGGTGAAATTCGATGGTGTCCAAGTTTTAAAAAACATACTTCAACAGGAATTTATGGAAACGCCACAGGTGGATATGGATATAATGACCAATATATTGGGTCCAGTGCTTTTTTAGACGGAAACTATACTTTGGTTCGACCTGCAAAAATAGGGTGGATTAGAAAAACAGATGAGACAATTATCTTTGCCGACTGTGCCTATTGGGATATGGTAACTGAAAAAATTGAAGAGAAATATAATCTATCTGCTCCCTGTTATGAGAAATACGGAGGAAGGTATGATGCAAATATTCACTTCAGACATAATAAAAAAGCAAATATAGGTTTTTGCGATGGACATGTAGAAAGTAGATTTTGGGACTATCCAGGTAACTTGGCACATGGTGGCGATACTTCCCAGTATGGTCTGGGCTTTCTTTCACCTGTACCAGTACCCAATCTCACAGTGCCGGAAGATAAGCGTAAACTGGTTAACGCATATTTCGATCGTGATTAAGTTATGAAGGAATAATCATTCCAATGCCTGAAATTGAATTTTCTCATCTGATTATATATGAGAAAGAAAGAGAAGAAGTAGAAAAAATATAAAGATAAATGGATAAAAGAAGCAGTAAAAGTAGTTGAGCCAGCAGAAGAAAAAACATTAAAATCAGCAAGAATACATTTAGCAATTAGAAAAGCAATGGAGGATAAAAAAGCAGATGCTGCAACAGTTGATTGTTTAGGACTTTATTATTCTGGAAAACTTTTTGCTTATCCCTGTTTATCTTTCTTTCAGTTAAATAATGAAGGTTTAACAGGTGTTTGTGAAGCAGATTTAGATTCTACAATAACACAACTTTTAATAAGATATCTAACAGGAAGACTTGGTTATGTTTCTGACCCTGTTATTGATACTGCAACAAATCAGATAATCTATGCTCATTGTGTAGCAACAAATAAAGTTTATGGGCCAGACGGATTAAGCAATCCTTATATAATCCGTTCACATACAGAGGACCAGAAAGGTGCCTCTGTTCAATCGCTTATGCCAACAGGAGAAATAGTAACAACAGTTAAAGTAAGTTCCTTAAATAAAGCATTCTCCATACATACAGGAAAGACAGTTGCGAATGTAAATGATGATAAAGCATGTAGAACAAAACTCGCAGCAGAAGTTGATGCAGAGAAAATACTCAATAATTACCATTTTGAAATTTTTTCCTGGCATAGAGTAACTTTTTATGGACTTAAAATTTACCAGGAAGACAAATATAATTTGTGTAATTGGTATATGAATTTGACCAGATTTATTCATCCTGAGGTATTTTGAAAATGAAGAAAAGGGAGGTCTTACTTTTAGCTTTTGCTGAACATCCAGAGCAAAGGGAAAAATGCTGGATAAGTCTTTCAGAATGTAATTTTAGTTGTAAAGGATGTGCTGCTTTAAGTAAGAAAGAAAGGAGTAGACTTATTTCAAGTAAAGACCTTGCATATTTAGTATTTAAATCTTCCAGGTATTTTTGGGGTAAGATAATAAAAATAGCAGTAATTACAGGAGACGAAATTACCTTAAATCCTGAATCGCTCTTATCTTTAATTTCTAATTTGAAAGACTACTCAGTCAAATATTTTGAACTCTCCACAAATAGTTTTATGATTGATGAAGATTTATTAAAAGAACTTATTAAATTGAAATTACCTATATTAGTAAAGATGGATTTAAAGGCTTATGATGAAAAAATTTATAAAGAATATTCAGGTAAAAGTGAGGTTCGTGTAGATGAATCTTTAAATCTTTTTGAAGGAATTGATAGAAGAGCTAAATTAATTATCAAAAACTGGAAAATAAGATATCTTACAATAAACCCAATTTTAACCTCTAAATAGAAAATGAAGAAGAAAATTTTACTCTTTACTATTT
>QMOO01000212.1 GCA_003648245.1 Caldisericota bacterium | reverse complement strand
GAACACAAAAGCTAAGCGTCTTGAACTATCTCTCTTTCTTTTTATATTTCTCTTTCTCATCCATTAAATTATAACACCAAAGGATTTTAGAGATAGATAAATAAGAAATATACCAAGTATAAGAAAGAGGATTGAAGTTGCCAGTTTCACCTTCCCTACATTCTCTCTCATCAATCTTCCAAGATCTCTATTAGACATACCAAAGTAGACACCGGTAAAGATAAGTATTAAAGGTAGAACAAACATGAAATTGTAAAGCACAAACATTAATAGAGCTTTAACCCTGAGCTCCGGGATTCCAATTATATAGACTATGGTTGGTAGATAAGTTTGTCCTGTACATAAGAATTCTATTAGAGAAACCGGGAATGCCACAAGGAAGGCAGTAACTACTATTAAGGAGGATTTTGGCTGTTTCTTTATAATCTCCCTTGCCCCCTTTTTAAAAAATTTCGGTAATTGAAGAGAAATTTCTTCTCCTTTGCCTTTTTTAATCTTTATATAATCTACAAAAGAAAAAAGAGAGAGAGTTATCACAAGAATTGCAGAGATAAGATAAATAATTTTTGAGATTATTCCAATAAAGGAAATTTTGAGTATTACCCTGAATAGACCCAAGCCAGACAGAAGATAGGCAAGGAAGACACCCAGTGTAAAAGATATACCGGTTAATAGAATTTCTTTCCTACCCCGTTTTTGAGTAAGTAGAAATGTTATAAAGAATATTAAAACTGCAAAGGCACACGGATTTATTCCATCAATTAACCCTGCCACCATAACCATAAAAGGACCAAATGTTTCAAAATATCTTCTGATTCTTTCTCTTCCACTTATGCTTGATGAGGCTGCTTCAAGTAAGAACTGGGTATCCTCAGGTGAGTAGTCCCTGATTCTATTTAAGAGGTTCTCCTTTATCTTTTCTTCTCCTACAAGAGCAGTTTTTCCAATAAAAACTGCTGGAACAACCCCCCTCTCTTTTTTATCCACTCTGTATATTTCGTCAAGTTTTGCTCTAAGCTCCTGATTTTTTTTCTCTGCTATATTAAACTTTGTGATCTTTATCCTCTTATCTGACAATGCAAGGTGTTCAAGATAGGGACCTACCCTTCCACATTCTGGACAGCCTTCTATGTAGAAGTAATAGACAAGTATATCAGAATTAAGTGAGAAAATTTTCACTTGAGGAGTTAAAAAAAATAAGAAGACAAAGGCTATTAGTATATATTTTTTCATAATCCTAGGAATTCCTTGAGTTTCTCCTCTATGTTTTTAAATGTAGGACTTCCATGGAACATAATTGTTCCATCTGGATCTACAAACATGACCCTTGGAGTGAACTCCATTGTAAGTTTTTTTACAAGTTCCCTCTTTGTATCAATTACTATTCTCATATAATCTATGTTTTTGGAATCTCCATACTCTTCAAGGGTTTTATCTTTGGATGTTACTGATATAAAAAGATAATTAACCTTTCCTTTCTTTATATATCTGGAGAGTATATCATCGAATTCGTGTGTATGTCTTATACAGGAACCACATGTGGCGTTTGTTGATACTATTATGAGTTTCTTTCCTTTTAAATCCTTACTCTTTATTTTATTTCCATCTATGTCTACTGTCTCAAATTCAGGTAATTTATCACCTGTTCTGAGGATTTTATGTTCTTCCTCTTCGTTTGACTTAAGACTTTTGTATGCGGTAACTCCGTGATTATCTATATAAGAGAGAGCAGCCACCTCTTTTATTTTGTCCCGAATCAATACAGAAACCTCTCCTTCCTCTACTGGAAGAGGAACAGGCTTTGCAAGAAGATCTTTGTAGTCCTTTCCTTCAAAGTTTTTAAAGAATGAATCCCAATTCACATTACTCGATGTTAATATTTCATTCATGGGTAGAATTTTTAATATTTTTCCGTTGGAGTCAAAGGCCACAAGGAGTTTAATTTCGTTGTTCTTGTTCTTCAAAGAAAGATGCTTTATTGTAATTACTGTCGTTTTTCCAAGAAAGGTGTTGTTCTTATTTACTATGGTATCAAAACTTGCGCCAATATCTGGTTTCTCAGGAAGATTTACTGCTTTTGTTTTATACACAGATACATCTTTTCCAAACACCAAGTTCAAAGCTTTCTCATAGGATAGATTTTTCTTAAAGATTAGTGGAATAGTTATAATTAAAAGAAAAGCTAAGATGATAACCAAAGACACAATAAAATAGGTTTTTACAGGGTTTTTTGTTTTCTTCTTCATCTTTCACCTCCTGTTATCCATCAAGAAAAGAAACTATCTTTGTCGGCTTACCCTCCTTTATATACACTCTTGGCACAGATTTACTTATTCTGGACACTATCTCGTAGTTTATTGTATCAAGTTTTTCTGCTATCTCTGTAGCAGTAATTTCCTCCTCTCCATCTCTTCCAATGATTGTTACTTCATCTCCAACTCTTAAGTCTGGAATTTCAGTTACATCTATCATAAATTTCCCCATGCACACTCTACCTGCAACTCTAACCCGTTTTCCCCTTACAATTACCTCTCCAATATTTGTTAACGCCCTGGGATAACCGTCAGAATATCCCATAGGGATAGTGGCTATAATACTCTCTCTCTGTGTATAGAATTTTCTTCCATAACTT
>QMOO01000211.1 GCA_003648245.1 Caldisericota bacterium | reverse complement strand
TGCTCATCCCCCATGTAATCCTGCCATTGGTGGAGTTGGTAAAGCGCAGGTGGTAAGAGAGGTAGATGCCCTTGGGGGAGAGATTGCAAAAAATGCCGAAAGGGCAATGACACAGATAAAACTACTCAACACAACAAAGGGTCCTGCAGTCTGGTCTGTGAGGGTTCAGATAGATAAAACAAAGTATAGAAATGAAATGAAAAAGGTACTTGAGCGCGAGGAAAACCTTGATTTAAAACAGGGCCTTGTCGAGGAACTCATTGTTGATAAAGATAAAATAAAAGGAGTGATAACAAACACAGGGGACGTTTACTATGGAAAAGCTATAGTTATAACTCCTGGAACATTCCTTAAGGGTGTAGTTCATATTGGACGATACATGCTTGAAGCAGGAAGATGGGGAGAGATGCCATCTAAAGGTCTTTCCGAATCGCTAAGAAAACTTGGATTTAAATTGAAGAGATTTAACACAGGAACAACACCAAGAATAGACATAAACTCAGTTGATTTAAGTGAACTTGAAAGGGATGAAGGTTACAGTGGGCCCATCTCTTTTTCATTTGATACACCAAAAAAGGTGTGGGAGAATCAACTTCCATCCTATCGGGGAACCACAAACAAGAGAACAATAGAGGTTACAAAAAAGTATGTGGATCTTGCACCATCAGTTATGGGTCTTATGGTAAGGACTGGACCGAGAACATGTCCATCCATGGAGGAGAAGGTAAGGTGGTTTCCAGATAGATACGAACATACCTTTTTCCTTGAAAGGGAAGGTTTTGATACAGTCGAAACTTATGTTCAGGGAATGTACATGAGCATCCCGTGGGAGTATCAGGAGGAAGTTTTAAGAACTCTTCCGGGCCTTTCCAATGTAAGGGTGATTCGTCCTGGCTATGCCATAGCATACGATCTTGTTGATCCCCGTGAGCTTTTTCCAACTCTTCAGACGAGAAAATTTGAAAACCTTTTCCTTGCAGGTCAGATAAATGGAACCACAGGATACGATGAGGCAGCTGGCCAGGGTATAATAGCAGGTATAAATGCTGCACTATTTGCAAAGGGTGAGGAGCTTATTGTCTTAAGAAGAGACGAGGCATACATAGGTGTTATGATAGACGATCTTATAAACAAGGGTATTGAAGAACCATACAGAATTACTCCATCCCATGTAGAGTATAGAATCCTATTGAGGCAGGACAATGCAGATATAAGACTTACGCCCATAGGATACAAGGTTGGACTTATAGGTTATGAAAAATACAAAAAAGTTCTCGAGAAGAAGGAAAGAATATCGGAACTTATGAACATACTCATGAATAAAAAGATAACACCTTCAAGTGAAAATCTTTCCCTTCTTGAATCCCTTGATGAGGAACCAATAAATACCCCATACACCCTCTTTGATCTAATGAAAAGACCAGGTTTTGGAATTGAAAAACTTAAAAAGATCTTTCCAGAGGTGAAAGAGTTTCCAGAGGATGTGATTTTTGAGGTGTGGGTTGAGGCAAGATACTCTGGTTATATAAAGAGACAGAAGAGAGAGATAGAGGAGTTAAAGAGGCTGGAGAGAATTAAGATACCAGAAGATATTGACTACAATCTTGTTCCCAACCTTTCAAAGCAATCAGTGGAAAGACTCAATTATTTTAAGCCAAGAAATATGAAGGAAGCAAAGAACATAACAGGTGTGACTCCAGCAGACCTATTGAATCTCCTTCTCTACATTGAGAGGAGAAAGAAGCCTCCTAAGGAACTTGAATAGTTTTTTCTAATTCAACCAGTTTATTTCCGTAAAGGTCGTATATCTTAAAAACAATTCTGTATGTTCCCCTTGAAGTTACTTTAAACCTGAATTCAAATGGAGTTTGAGCAAGCACCCCCTCTCTTTTTCCGTTTATAAAGACTTCAGCAGTGTATGAATAACTTGGCGGGTTTTTAATGTAAACTCTTACAATGTCTCCAACCTTTGGTTTAATGGGAAGGACTATCATTTCTGTTTTCCTTATTTCAGGTATAACTTTAATGTTTTTTCCAGTCTTTGAAACAACCTCTCCAATGCTACTCCAGTGAATAACAGAGACATAGTAATTTCCCGGCCTTGACGGAGACCACATTAATTTCAGGGGATAGGTTTTTAAGTATGTTTTCTCTCCGTTTATGTCAATTTCAATGGTATCCCCTGACTTAAAGAGGGGAGAGAGTATTTCAAAAACCACAATTTCATCTGTATAAACTGTGTCAGGTGCTATAAGCTGTAGATGTTCATATCCACCACTGCAGTTGCAGTACTCCTTTGGCATATCATCTGGGTCTGTGAAGATCTTTTCCTCCACTGCATCAGGAGGACAATCATCTGTTGCTATTAGATTTGTACCTTTACATACCTTCACCATATAAGGTTTGTGATAGGAGCAGTTGGGAATGGATATACCTTTAATGGAGAAATCGTATCTTTTGCTCTTGCAGTAACTTGTGGCTATTAAACCAGTCTTGGTGCAGAATGCTCTTACAACTATCCCCTCCGGTCTCTCCCAATCAGTGGGTTCCTTTATCTTTAAGAGTTCTTCAAATACACTCTTCCATACTCTTCCTGCAAATCTTGCACCCCAGTTCTTAACACCTTCAAGTCCAAT
>QMOO01000210.1 GCA_003648245.1 Caldisericota bacterium | reverse complement strand
CCATCAATCTTAGATACTGCATATACCATGTAATCTCTACTGACAACCCAGATTCTTCCCTTTCTATCAAATTTCATTTGATATGGACTTGTGATTTCGTCTGCACACTTGTCAAGAATTTTCTTAAATTTTCCCTGAAGGTCAAATACTGCAATAGGTGCATTTTCAATACCAGATGCTACATAGACTTCATTCTTTCCACACAAAACTCCACCAATGGCAGCAAAAGGTTTATCCTCTGAAATTCCTGTAATTTTCTTCAAGAATTTTCCCTCACTGTTGAAGACAAGAACTTCACCATAGTCAGCAAAATTTGCCCAGCTTGCAACCCATATATTTCCTGATTTATCGATAGATACAGAGATTGGGTTTATGAGTCTTCCATCTGCATGCGGATCGTAGTCCTTCTTTGCTTTAAATGTTCCATCAGGATTAAAAACAGTTAATCTCTGAACTGCAGGATAACCAAATGGGTTTCCAGGTCCATGGAAATATCCTGCATCAAAGGTATACACATTTCCTTCGTTATCAACAGCAATTCCAGCAGGAGTTAAGAACTGCCCGTTCTTAACTTTTGCTCTCTCTCCTTTTTCTCCAAACTTCAAAAGGAACTTTCCGGTTTTATCAAATTTTTTGATGGAAGGATTTACGGGGCTTCCCAGTCCTCTGTCTACAACATAAACTGCATCATCTGTTACAACTACATCAAAAGGATATACAAATTGATTATCTCCTCCTCCCTGTTCACCAAAGGATAAGAGAAGGTTTCCGTCTTTATCAAACTCAAAGACTTTGCAATTCTTTGCATCAACCACCCAGAGATTTCCGTCCTTGTCAACTGTCATACCTTCTGGATTTGTTAGTTCATCGTTTGTTATCAGTTTTACAAAATTCCCATCTTTATCAAAAACCTGGATTCTCTTGTTCAGTTGATCTGATACATAAATGGTTCCGTCCTTTGCTACAGCAATTCCAGATGGTCCCATGAACTGGCCATTTTCAAATCCTTCAGTTCCCACGACAAGTAGAGGCTCACCTTCAGGTGAAAACTTTACAAAGTAGTTATTAAAGAAGTCTGCCACATAGATATTTCCATTGTCATCAACATCAATATCTGCTGGATACTGGAGCTTTCCATTTCCGTATCCAAGTTCACCAAAAGTTTTAAGGTTATTTAATTCTTTATCAAGAATGTGTATTCTTCCATAGGCGGTGTCAGATACATAGAGCTTCCCATTTTTAAATTTCATTCCCTGCATCGGGAAGGAGTATTCAGAATGAAAATCACCTTCTACTGTGTTTGCCCACTCGAGAGTGAAGCTCCCGATGTAATCTTCAGGCATGATACCAATTACACCAACCTGTGTTAACTTTGGTTCCTCAGCAACAGTCTTTGTAAATTTTACCGGGACGAGAATTAAACTCAGTAAAATAGTAACTAAAAAGAGTTTCTTTAAACTCATATTATCCTCCTTTTTTTAAATTTAAAATTTATCTTTCGTCTCACCTCCCTTCGCTTTCTAAAATTATATAACAACTTGACAGGGATTTAAAGAAAAAATATAATTAAACCAAGTGGGGCAGTAGCTCAGAGGGAGAGCGTCTCTATGGCATGGAGAAGGTCGCGGGTTCGAATCCCGTCTGCTCCACCATTATGTTTTTCCCGGAGGATGTGATGGAGGAGATTTACGATTTTAAAAAGGTGGAAGAGAAGTGGAGAAAGAAATGGAAAGAGGAAAATCTCTACGGTAGATACGACGAATCAAAACCAAAATACTACGTCTTAGAAATGTTTCCATATCCATCCGGGCCTCTTCATATGGGCCATGTTAGAAATTATACCCTCGGAGATGTTGTAGCAAGATATAAGAGAATGAGAGGTTACAATATCCTCCATCCAATGGGTTGGGATGCCTTCGGGCTTCCCGCTGAAAATGCAGCAATTAAACACAACCTTTCTCCAAAGGAATGGACATATAAAAATATAGAAAAAATGAAATCCCAATTAATAGAACAGGGGATTTCGTATGATTGGGATAGAGAAATTGCAACATGTGATCCTGATTACTATAAATTTACACAATGGTTCTTTGTGGAATTATACAAAAGTGGATTAGCATATAAAAAGAAAGCCCCTGTAAATTACTGTCCCACATGTAAAACAGTTCTTGCCAATGAACAGGTAATCGATGGCAAATGCTGGAGATGCGGAACACCTGTAGTTAAAAAAGATCTCGAGCAATGGTTTTTTAAGATTACAGAATTTGCAGAGGATTTGTTAAACGATCTTGATGAACTTTCAGGATGGCCTGAGAAGGTAAAAATAATGCAGAGAAACTGGATAGGAAAAAGTGTCGGTGCAGATGTAGATTTTCCAATAGAAGGAGATGATGAGGTAATCAGAATATTTACTACAAGGCCAGATACACTTTTTGGTGTTACCTTTATGGCTCTTGCTCCAGAACACCCTCTTGTGGAGAAGCTTGCAAAGAAGGCAGGCATATTTCAGGAAGTGGAAAGATTCAAACAGGAAGTATTGAAGATGTCTGAAGTTGAGAGATCTTCTAGTGAACTTGAAAAGAAGGGACTATTTTTAAATGCTTATGCAATAAACCCGTTAAACAATGAGAAGGTCCCCATATGGGT
>QMOO01000209.1 GCA_003648245.1 Caldisericota bacterium | reverse complement strand
GTTGCAGAGACTGCAGAACGAGCAATAAAAGATATGGGTATAATGTTTCCACTGAAGATTTCTACAGGAACAAAATATATTCTAAAAGGAGATTTAAAGAAAGAGGAAGTTGAGAATATATGTATCAGGATTCTTGCCAATACTTTAATACAGGATTACTTCATAAAATGGAAAAAGTAAGAAAGATTAATATTCTGGATGCGGATGATGAAGAACTGATGGAGATAAGCAGAAGGAATCTTTTATCGCTTGATTTAAAGGAGATGAAAGCAATTCAGAGTTATTTCAAAAAGGTGGGAAGAAATCCAACTGATTGCGAAATAGAAACCATTGCACAGACATGGTCAGAACACTGCATTCACAAAACATTTAAAGCAGAAATTGAATATATAGAAGAAGATGAAGGAAGAGTAAAAAAGGAAAAGGTTAGACTCCTTGATGAGATAATGAAGACCACAAAGAGACTGAATAAGAAATGGTGTATCTCTGTTTTCAGAGACAATGCCGGGATAATTGAATTCACTGATAAATACGGAGTTGCATTTAAAGTAGAAACCCATAATCATCCTTCTGCTCTTGAACCTTATGGTGGAGCAGGAACAGGTATAGGAGGTGTTATAAGAGATATTCTTGGAGTAGGACTTGGAGCAAAGCCAATTTTAAATACTGATATTTTCTGTTTTGGCAATCTTAACACTCCTTATGAAAAATTACCTGAAGGAATTTTACATCCAAGAAGAATATTTAAAGGTGTGGTAAGTGGTGTGAGAGATTATGGGAATAGAATGGGGATTCCCACAGGTAATGGAGCAATAATATTTGATAATGGATACCTTTATAATTGTCTTGTTTTCTGTGGAACAGTTGGTTTAATCCCGAAAGAAAAGTCATTTAAAGAAGTGAAAGAAGGTGATTTTATAGTGGTTGTTGGAGGGAGAACAGGAAGAGATGGTATACATGGTGCTACATTTTCTTCTGCAAGCCTTGAGAAAGATATACCGACAAGCGTTGTCCAGATAGGAAATCCCATAGTGGAGAAGAAACTTCTTGATGTTTTACTCGTTGCAAGGGATAGAAATCTATACAATTCCATAACAGACTGTGGAGCAGGAGGACTTTCTTCTGCAATAGGAGAGATGGGAAAAGAACTCGGAGCAGAGGTTTATCTTGAAAAAGTCCCTCTTAAATACAGAGGACTTAGCCCCTGGGAAATATGGGTTTCTGAATCACAGGAAAGGATGGTTCTTTCAGTCCCTCCAGATAAGGTTAAACCACTTCTCAATCTTTTTAAAAGTGAGGATGTTGAAGCCACAGTTATAGGAAGATTTGTAAAGACAGGATACCTTAAGATTTATCACAGGGGAAAAATCGTTGCAGATTTAAGTATGGAGTTTCTCCATTGCGGGATTCCCAAAAGAAAGTTAAAGGCATATTTCCGGATTAAAAGAGAATCAAAAGAAAGGAAAAGAAAAGTGAATTTTGAAAAGATGGTTTTGAAGTTGCTCAGAGACCCAAACATAGCATCAAAAGAAGTTGTGATAAGACAGTATGACCATGAAGTTATAGGACAGACCATTTTAAAACCCCTTGTTGGAAAGGAAAATGATGGACCTTCAGATGGTGTTGTTTTAAAACCTCTATATGATGAATGGAAAGGGATAGTCGTTTCCTGTGGTATCAATCCGTTTTATGGGAAAATAGACCCTTACTTTATGGCAGGTTGCTGTATTGAGGAATCTCTGAGAAATCTTGTATGTGCTGGTGGAAATCCTACAAAAGTTGCAATACTTGATAATTTCTGTTGGGGAGATGTAAGTGATGAAAAACAACTGGGGCTTTTGGTAAGAACTGTTAAGGGATGCAGAGATTTTGCTATGAAATATAAAGTCCCCTTTATCTCGGGAAAGGACAGTCTCAATAATTTCTTCACAGATGAAAAGGGAAGAAAAATATCAATTCCCGGAACACTTCTAATTTCTGCAATTGGAATTATTGAAGATGTCAGAAATTCCGTATCTTCTGATTTTAAAAGAGAGGGAAATCCTGTCTATCTATGTGGAAAGACATATAAGGAATTTGGAGGGTCTCACTATTATAAGTTGTTAAATATCCAGGGCGGAGAAGTTCCAAAACCCCGTCCAGAAGAAGCGATGGAAATTATGAAAAAACTGCATAGGGCAATGCGTAATGGATGGATTGAAGCCTGTCATGATTGTTCTGAAGGCGGATTTATTGTTGCTTTGAGTGAGATGGTTATTGGGGGAAAGATGGGGGTTGAGATAGATACAGAAAAGATAATATGTGAAGATGAAAATCTGGAAACCAGACTTTTTTCAGAAAGTCAGGGCAGGTTTATAATTGAGGTGAAAAAAGAATATGAAGAGAATTTTGAAGATTTAATGAAGGGGAGTGAATTTTCAAAAATAGGGAAAGTGATAGAAAATCCAGTGATGAAAATAAAGAAAGGAAGGAAAACTCTATTTGAGATAGGATATAAAAAATTAAAAAATTCATGGAAGGGAAGTATTAAATGGTAAAGGTTTTGATTTTAAGAGTTGCAGGAACAAATTGTGACCTTGAAACAGAGTGGGCTTTTAAACTTGCAGGAGCATTTCCTGAAAGAGTCCATATAAATGAAATTGTAAAGG
>QMOO01000208.1 GCA_003648245.1 Caldisericota bacterium | reverse complement strand
TTCTTTCATTAAAACCAGCCTTTCATACATCATATCAAGGTATGAATCTAATCCCCTTCCCCAGGTATCCCTGTATGCCTTTTCTTCTAATATAGAATGCTCCTTTGTAATTTGTTCTCCTTCTTCACCAATCTGCACTTTAAATTTAAAATCTGCACCAGTTGCAAAAGGTGGGTCAATATAAATAAGATTTATCTTGCCAGCAAACTTCTCCAAAAGTGAACACATAACGAGTTTATTATCGCCCCAGATAAGTTTATTCTTCCAACCTTCTTCAAAGGTATCTCCTTCTTCACCTTTGTAGTAGTCAAATAATGCGAGCTTGGGCTGTTCAAGTTCTTTTTTACCAATTCTTGGAGCATTTATAACTTCCACAATCTGGAATGGATAAGGACCGGGTTTTTCAACGGGTCTTAGTTTCCCATCCTCTGTATATTTCCCGCGCCATATGAGTTCAGTCTTTTTTATTTCTATTTCTGGCATTACCAGTCTCCTTTAAACTTAATTATCCCTTGCATAGAACAATAGAATCTAAAATCACAATCCTTACAGACTTTATTAACATCTGGCTTAATTCTTACATCAAATTTTCTTTCTTTTATTTTTTTGACCACATTATCAAAGTGTAAGCCTGCTTCTTGTATTAAATCTTCATTGTAATTAAGTTCCATCAGTGCATCTTTTCTTCTTTCTTCTGAAGTCCAGTATATATACAATCTTTCTGGCATCTTTCCATATCTTTCTTTAATAATATACGCATAAAGGCAGAGTTGCTTTCTGTATTTTTCAATAAGTAGGTCATCATAATCAGCTCTTGGTTGAGTTTTAAAATCAAGGATTTCAAGTTTTTCATCCTTTCCAAGCAGAAGGTCAACCTTCCCAACAATAATATAATCTTCCTTTTCTACTGATACATCAACCTCTGTTTCAACAATTCTTTCAAGTAAATCCTGATTCTGTTTAAAATAAGTAATAACCTGTTTTAGAGCAGATTCTTTTGGAGTTTTAGCAAGTGGACGGAGCCCTGTGGCAAGAAGCGATTTATAATTTTCCTCAAAGAATTTTTCTATTTCTATCTCATCTATTTCTCTCTTTTTGCCATCCAATACCATTCTGTGTATGTCTTCTATTGTCTGATGCACAAGTGTTCCAAACAGTATCTGCCCTGCTCTTGAAGGCTGGAACTTATACTCACGATAAAATAGATACTGCATAGGACAGGTTTCATAAACATTTATATGAGAAGAAAGGCTATAAAACTTTTTAGGGATAAAGGGTGGTTTTGATTTAAATTTTTGTGCCTTGAGCAATTCTCTTTTTACATAAGGCCATTGTTCAAGTCCTTCCCATATTGGAGAAAAATATTCTTTTGGTTTTTCGGGAGTAGTAAGCACAAGCAGTTTCTGAGCCCTTGAAAAAGCCACATAAAAATGTCTTGTCCTATCAAATTCTGTTATTCTGTTTTCAGGCTCAAATCTTCCTCTTGGATAAAATTCTGTTAAGTCTCTATCTATCTGTTTCTGTGCCTGAAATATTTTATGAAGACTTCCAACAATAACAACCGGGAACTCCAGTCCTTTTGATTGATGAATTGTCATAATCTGGACAAACCCTTTAGGAACAGGGTTATCTGGGTCTTCATATTCGTCCATACCTCCTTGAATCAAGAAATTAAAAAAACTATTGAAGAGCAGATATTTTATAACATCTTTATTTTTAAAGGTTACAATAGATATGTGATAATAAACCTGAAATGCGTTCAGAAGTTGAGAAAAGATTGAAAAATTCCTTGCCTTATTTTCATCTTTAAGAAAATCAGAAAATGGCTTATATGCGAGAATCTGATAGAAATAGTCAGATACAGTAAGGTTAAGGGACTCTCCTTCTCTCAGTGATAGAATCTGGTCTGCCTTTCTTCTCAGATAATCTTTTAAAGCAGAATTAAGATATTTTCCAAGATGATGAATGCCTTCTTCTATATATTTTTTCTCTTCATATCTGTTTAAATCTTTCGCATAAAACCCAAATATTATTGCATAACAGGCAAGCAGCAGTTTTATTTCCTCATTCTCAAAGTATGCTCTTGCCCGTGGACAGAAATAGGGGATGTTATGTTTTTTAAATGCATTTATATAATGTCCGCTATGGTTAAGCCGAACGCTTTTTAAGAGAATTGCCACATCACTATAATCTTTTATTGTTCCATTCTTTTTTAAAAATTCTACTAGGTTCACAATTCTATCAACCTCATCCTTTTTATCAGCACCCCATATGCAGAAGATAGCAGGATATTCCTGGGATTCTGTAGTCTCAGCAGGTATTACTTTCTTATCAGGATACCGATAATAATTTTTATTCTCATCACGCCAATTTACAGAATTTATGAAATTGCTGTATGCAGATATAATTTTAGGATGGGAGCGATAATTTTTTTCTAATTTTATAATCTTACAATCATCAAAATGTTTTGGGAACTCAAGGATATTCCTTACTGTAGCGCCTCTAAATCTATAAAGCGCTTGGTCTTCATCACCTACAACACATAAATTATAATCTGGTTGGCTCAGTCTGAACGCTATTCTTTCTTGAATATAATTTGTATCTTGATATTCATCAATCATTATATATTTTATTTTCTGTCTGATTTTAAGATATATCTCTTTATT
>QMOO01000207.1 GCA_003648245.1 Caldisericota bacterium | reverse complement strand
GGGCAAGACCAGAAGTACAAGCACTTATGAAGTACATTAAAAATGGAGATATCGGAAGAATAAATTCAGCACAGGCATTATGGATAAGAAGATGTGGAATTCCTGGATTTGGTGGATGGTTTACTCAAAAGGCACTTTCAGGTGGTGGACCTGTAATAGCCCTTCTACATATGATTGACCTTGCCCTTTATTTTATGGAATTTCCTGAACCTGAGTGGGTTCTGTCTCAGACATTTTATGATTTTTCTGGAAATCAGGATTTCAAAGGTCCCTGGGGAATACCGGATGTTGAAGGTGGAGTTATGGATGTTGAAACATCTTCTCATGCATTTATAAGGTTTAAAACAGGACAGGTTCTTTTTGCAAGAAACAGTTGGGCAGAAATGAATAAAAGAGAAGAAGTATCAGTTACTTTTCAGGGGACAAAAGCAGGTGGAATGATAAGAAGATTATTTGGAAGAGATGGAATTGATGAAACAGCAATTGATGATTGTGAACTTTGGACAATGGAAAATGGAAACCCTGTTAATAGAAAGATAATAACTGAGCCAGATGAGAAAATGGGGAGGGAAAGAGCAGTTATAAATTTTGTTAAAACAGTAAAAGGAGAAGAAGAACCATATTCAAAACCAGAAGAAGCAGTAATTCTGATGAAAATAATTGATGCAATATATAAATCAGCCGAAACAGGACAGCCAGTGAAAATTTAGGAAGAAGTTTATGGATAATGGAAGAAAAATTATCTGTCCCAACTGTGCAAGGTTAAATAAAAAAGAAAATGATTTTTGTTCAGAGTGTGGTGCTCCATTAAATCCTTATGCTGCGACAGACCCTATAAAAAAAATAGCGACCTATGGCTTTATATACAGAAAGTTGGTAAGCGGAGAAATTAATAAATTTGTTTTTATAACAGCATGGATAGTTTTCTTTCCTGTTTTTATTTACCCGTTTTTATCTATTCTTTCTTACAAAATTTATCATGAAGATATTTTTCTTCCGATAGAACTTGTTTATAGTTTATTTTTTATCTCTGTTTATTCTCGGTTTCTTTTCCTTATGACGAAAAATTATCTCAATCAGCATAAGGAGTGAAGGGAGTTTTTAGTATAATTCCTATCGCAGTGTCAGGTGGTAGAATAAATTCCACGGGAAATTTCTATTTTGCCATCCTTCATAACCAGAAGGATATTTTTTTTATTAAGTAAGATAGAAATATCCTTTAGGGGATTACCTTCTACTATAAGAATGTCCGCTTTTTTACCGGGTTCAAGTGTGCCAACTGATTCGAGAATTCCGAGAGCATCAGATGTATTCCGTGTTGCAGAAACAATTGCTTCCATTGGCGAAAGGCCACATTTAACAAGTTCGCAGAGTTCTATCATTACATCACCAGGCCCACCATCTGTTCCTACACCTATTGTAATTCCCATCTGGTGAGCCTTATTTACTCCTTCTCGGTGAACAGAATGAGCGTTCTTCATTCTCTGCTTCATGTGGGCAGGAAGGGACGGTTGGTTAATCACCTTGTTGCTTGTGATATATAAAGTAGGAATATAGTAAAGGTTCTTTTCAGCGATACCTTCCAGGGCTTCTTTATCAATTAGTGCCCCATGAAGAATAACATCACATCCAGCCTGGATTGAATGATTGAGTCCGGGTTGCGAATGGGCATGGACATGGACGCGTTTGCCTCTGGCGTGTGCCTCATTCACAAGAGCAGATAATTCCTCTACAGTGTAATCCTCCCACCAGATTTGTTCATGTTCCCATTGGAAACCACCGGTAGCAGCAGTTTTGATAAAATCAACGCCAGATGCAACCATCTCACGCACTGCTTTACGAACTTCCCAGGGACCATCAGCAGACCGTCCCCTGATATGACCACCTGTTGCATTTACCATTGCACCTACTATCAAGCGAGAACATTGACGGATCTGACCTGATTCAATAGTTCTTCGCAGAATGACACTTTCAGGACAACCGCTTGCATTGGCAACAGTTGTTGTCCCCCAGCTAAGGCATTCCTGAAGTTTTCCTACAGCCCGAAGATTTTGCTCTATATGTCCTTTATGGTCCAGTAGTCCAGGCATGCTGGTTACATGCATATGACCATCTATCAGTCCTGGTATAGCAGTTTTTCCCTTCGCCGAGATTGTTACTGCATCAGAAGGGATTGAAATCTCTTTTTCCTTTCCTACTGCTGTGATTTTGTCTCCATCTATCAGAATTGTCCCCGATTCTATCACTTCTCCTCCTGTGCCATCAATTATCCTGCAATTCACAATTGCTTTCTTATCCATATTTTTGCTCCCTTTGTTCTTTTACAACATCAAGAAAATGTTCAATTTTAGATTTATCCTCATTTTTTAAAAACTTTTTGAGGAAACAATCCACTGACTTTCTACCCTGCCTTCTGGATGTTTCAAATAAAGTTCCTTTTTTACTTTCATACTAATTTCCTCCCCTGAATTTGTTAGAACCGGGTTCTATTATATGATATAATTTTTTCACATAGTTTTTCAAATATTTATATGCTATTTAACATGAAAATATGTCTAAAAAAGAAATGAAAAATATAAGGATAAAGATATTGATTATTTCTTTTGTTTTTTTATGTGGATGTTCGGTTAAGTATTATGAGAAAAGTGCCGAGAAAGACATAAAAG
>QMOO01000206.1 GCA_003648245.1 Caldisericota bacterium | reverse complement strand
GACTTTATTGTTTTCCTTTACAATGGAAAAAAGGAAAAAATGTGGATAAAAAAAGAAAATAAATCAGGCAATTTTGTAAAAGCAGTTCCAGGAGTGAAAGTAAAAATAGAAAAAAAGAAAGTAGTAAACCCAGAATTAAAAACCCCTGATTTCAAAGAGCCAGTGGTTGTGGATTTTTATAAAACGATTGAGGAATTAAAAAATGATAAAAATTTATTCAAAAATCTCAATATATCTCCTTACATAGTTGATGGAAAAGTAGAAGGATTTAAGTTGAGTAAATTACCCAACAACAGTATTCCTTTCAAGTTTGGTTTGAGAGAAGGAGATATAGTTCGCAGAATTAATGGAACCCTGATTAACAGTATTAGCAAAGGTTATGTTATTTACAATCAAATAGTCCAGAATGGAACAAAAATAGTAACTGTTGAGGTTTTAAGAAATGGAAGGCCTGTTGTTCTTTCATATAAATTGAAATGAAACCAGAATTCATAAAAAAAAGGGATGGTTCCATCCAGAAATTCATTCCAGAAAAAATAGAAATAGCAATTTACAAAGCATTAAAAGAAGGTGGTATTGATAACCTTTCTCTTGCCAGAAAATTAACAGAAAAAGTTATAGAAAAAATTTCAATAGAAATCCCTGAAGTAGAAGAAATTCAGGATATTGTTGAAAATACCTTGATGGAAAATAGTTATCCTGAAATCGCTCGTCTTTACATAATTTACAGAGAAAAAAGAAAACGAATAAGAGAAAGCAAGAAAATTCTTGGAGTTGAAGACCGACTAAAACTTTCAGTAAATGCAATCCATATTCTTATAAGAAGATATCTTTTAAGAAATGAAAATGGAGAAATAATTGAGACACCAGAGAGTTTGTTTGAAAGAGTTGCAGTAAGTGTTGCAGAAGGTGAAATTGAATATAAAGAAAGTAAACAAGAGTATGCTGAAAAATTTTATAACCTGATGACTTCTCTTAAATTTTTACCAAATTCTCCAACCCTTATGAATGCAGGGACTCCTCTGGGTCAACTTTCTGCCTGTTTTGTTTTACCTGTTGGTGATTCAATTTATGAAATTTTTGAAACATTAAAAAATATGGCTTTAATTCATCAGAGTGGAGGAGGAACTGGTTTTTCTTTTTCAAAATTAAGACCAAAAGGCGATATAGTGGGTTCAACAAAGGGAGTTGCATCAGGTCCTGTCTCTTTTATGGAAATATTTGACAAAGCAACTGAAATTGTTAAACAGGGAGGAAAAAGAAGAGGCGCAAATATGGGAATATTGAGAATTGACCATCCTGACATTTATGAATTCATAACTGCAAAAAGAAGAAACATCCTGACAAACTTCAATATTTCAGTTGCTGTCCCTGATACCTTTTTTGAAAAAATAAAAAAGAAAGAACAAATATCCCTGATAAATCCAAGAGATGGAAAGGAAGTCAGAAAATGGAAGGCAACAGAACTCTTTGATTTAATATGTATAAATGCATGGGAAACAGGAGACCCTGGAATTATTTACATTGATGAAATAAACCGACATAATCCAACACCTGAAATAGGAACAATAGAAGCCACAAATCCCTGTGGAGAAGAACCTCTTCTACCGTATGAGTCCTGTAATCTTGGCTCAATAAATTTAACAAAGTTTATTAAAAATAGAAAGATTGACTGGGATGAATTAAAAAACACAGTTGAAATTTCAGTAAGATTTTTAGATGATGTAATTGATGTCAACCGCTTTCCTGTGAAAGAAATAGAAAAAATGACAAAAGAAAACAGAAAAATAGGTCTTGGTATTATGGGATGGGCGGACCTTCTTTTTGAATTGGGGATACCTTATGGAAGTGAAGAAAGTTATAAACTTGCTTCAGAAATTATGAAGTTTATAAATGAAACTGCTTTCAGATACTCTGTTTATCTGGGGAAGATAAAAGGTTCATTTCCGAATTTTGAAAAAAGCATATACAGAGGAAAAGTTGATTATTTAAGAAACGCCACAAGGACAACTATTGCTCCAACTGGAACTATAGGTATAATAGCAAATTGCTCAAGTGGAATTGAACCTGCTTTTGCAATCGCTTATATAAGGAAAATTCTTGGAGGAACTGATTTTCTTGAAATAAATCCTGTTTTTGAAAAAAAGGGTAAGGAGAAAAAAATTCTTTCACCATCAATTCTGAAAGAAATAGTAACAGATGGTTCTCTGAAAAACATAAAAGGAATACCAGATGAAATAAAAAATGTTTTTGTTACTGCTTTTGACCTTCCTCCTGAAATACATCTTAAAATGCAGGCAGTATTTCAGAAATATACTGATAATGCTGTTTCAAAAACAGTAAATTTACCAGAAAACTCAACAATTGAAGATGTAAAAAAAATATTCCTCCTCGGTTATAAATTAAAATGCAAGGGAGTTACAGTTTTCAGATATGGAAGTAAAACACAGCAGGTTCTTTTCAGAGGAGATAAATTTTCAGAAGAAATGGATTTTTTAGAAGAATTTTTAACCTGTAAAAAAGGAGATTGTTATTACTGAACAATTGAAGGAGAAAATGAAAGAAGCAGTTTTGTGGGAAAAGAAAAATGGGAAAATAAGATGTGAACTCTGCAATCATTTCTGCTTAATAGAAGAAGGGAAAACTGGAATATGTGGAGTTCGGTTTAATAAAAATGGTCTTCTTTATTCACT
>QMOO01000205.1 GCA_003648245.1 Caldisericota bacterium | reverse complement strand
TTCAGTAGATAGAATATATTTCAAAATAATCAATTGGTAAATATATAAGCCAAAAAATTTTAAATTCAACATCCAATTTAATGATATGGAAAAAATTGCAATATTTATGGCATTCATTCTTCTTTCCACAATTTCTATTAATACAGCATATTCTGAAAAAGTGGAAAGCGGAAATTCCATTAACGAAAGCAACGTTATAAAAACTCTTACATTTCCAATACCATGGGGAAAAATGGACGCAGATTTAAGCAAGGAAGCCATAAAAATTGAGAGATATGATATGGAAACAGTAAAAATGAATATTTCATATGAACCATATCTCATTCAGTTTTTTCCAGTATCTGCAGAAATATGTTTAATTGATGTTCCATCTTGGCTCTCTGTGATAATAAGCACGCCTCGATTTTATCTTCAGCCAAGAGAAATAAAAGTCATAGACATTTATCTTAAAGTAAAGGAAGACGTTGAAAACGGAACACAAGGGCTTGTAAAATTTGAAATTAAAGGGGAGAATATTTTTCTACCTGCTTTGCTTGAAATAGATTCATGCTATGCATCTTTGGTGACTATCAAGATGGGTTAATCAATCAATAATTAATTTTATAAACAACATCCATTTTATGAATGTGAAAAGGATAGCAATAGTTGGAATAATGCTTATGCTCCTTTCTTTTTCCAATACAATGACATATTCTTATGAAAAAGCAGAGAGTGGAAATTTTATTGATGAAAGCAATGATGGAAGAACATTATATGTAGGTGGCTCGGGTCCGAATAACTACACGAAAATTCAAGATGCTATAGATAATGCAAGTGATGGAGATACAATTTTTGTTTACTGCGGAATTTATCATGAAAACATTTTTGTAAATAAAAGCATAGATATTGTTGGCCAATACAGATACAAAACTATTATAATTGCAGCAGACGATAGAGATATAATAAATGTTACCGCCTGCAATGTAAATATAACTAGATTTACAATAGTGGACGAGGGCATTAAATGGCCGTGTGCTGGAATAAAACTATTTAAAACCAAAGATGCCAGTATATCAGATTGTGATATTTATTTTTCTCCAATCGGTGTCTATGTGTATGCATCCAATATGAACAGAGTAGAAAATTGTGACATTGGCAAAAATTCATGTGGTATAATGCTCAATCTTTCAGAGGAAAATTCATTTGTTGATTGCGAAATTCATCATAGTCTTGAGGAAGGGTGTTATTTGTCAGCATCAAACAGAAATATACTGAGTGATTGCAAGATCTATGAAAATGATATAGGAGTTACTATCGTGGGCATGAAAAACACTTTATCCAAGTGTGATATAACCGATAATAAGATAGGAATTAATATCATAGGATACTCAAACCAAGTCAAGAAATGCAATATTTGTAGAAATTTATGGGGCATTGAGTTACTTGTGGCCTTTAAAAACATAATTACAAATAATAATTTCTGTGAAAACGAATTAAATGCCTTCTTTTCCAATGCTGCCTTTAATATATGGCTCCGCAATTACTGGAGTAATTGGAGGCTTCCTTTACCAAAACCAATCTTTGGTTTTCTTGTATGGTCTTTTAGGGAAATTGCCATTCCTTGGCTAAACTTTGACTGGATGCCTCGTGTAACGCCAAGAGGTGAGGGAAGATGAGAAAAATCGCAATAATAGTATCTGTCCTCCTTCTGATGTCATTACAATCATTTTCATTGCCTTCTTCTAAAGTAAACAACTATACGCCCCATCCTCCAATTATTATAGAAGGAAATGATGATTTTACTCCAGAAAATGGTGTTATAGGAGGAAATGGAACAAAAGAAAATCCTTATATCATTGAAGGATGGGAAATAAACGCTTCTGGAGAATGGCATGGAATTACTATTAAAGATACCACAGCATATGCTGTTATCAGGAAATGCTATATTCACAATGCAGGATGTGCCATACTCATTAAAAATGCAAGCAACATAATCATTCAAAATTTAATTACAGAATTTAACAATTTTGGCATTTCCATCATAATTTCAAAAAATATCTATGTGGAGAATTGTTATACTGAATCTATTTATGTGGATACAGATGAAAATTGTTCTATAAAAAATTGCCATATCCTACATTCTATCCAGATAATAGAAAGTGTGAAAAGTAGCATAATAAATAATTTTATTGGAAAAGGCTTACTAATTAAGGGATTAAAGCAAGAGCATTTCTTCCACAATATTTTAAATAACACTGCCATCAATGGCTCTATTCTTTACTATGTTAATAAAAGCAATGTTAAGGTAAAAGAAAATGCTGCCCAGATATTTATAATAGGGTGTAAAAACTTTGAGATAAGCATGAATTCCTCAAATGTAATGGTGGCAGTTGAGATGATATATTCTTCTAACATTTCAATAATTAACTCAGGTTTTTATGGAAAAATGGCTTGGGCAAGCGTTTTTGGCGTTAATTCTTCCAACATTTTTATATCCAATTCAAAATTTAAAAATAATGGCTGCTCAATTTTTTTCCATGCTGTATCTAATTTTGAAATAAAAAATTCTTATTTTGCATTTTATGAAAGTGGATTGGTTGCAGAATTAAGCAAAAATGGAATTGTTAGAGACTGCACATTTGAAAATGGAGAATTTGGCTTAGAATTTTATTTATGCAGACATATTGCCATAAAGCATTGCAATATACATGACAATGAAT
>QMOO01000204.1 GCA_003648245.1 Caldisericota bacterium | reverse complement strand
ATATTAAAGCAATAGTTATTGATGGGTCTTTTCACCCAACTGATTCTGATGGAGTTGCTTATAAAATTGCTTCTACAATTGCTTTTAAAAATGCATACCAGAAAGGTCTACCAGTTCTCCTTGAACCAATAATGAAAGTTGAAATAACTATTCCTGAAGAATTTTTGGGTGAGATTATAAACGATTTAAATTTTAGAAAAGGTAAAATAGATAATATTGAAACACATAAAGATTTAAAGGTTATAATATCAAGGATACCATTGAGAAAAATATTTGGTTATACAACTATTCTTCGTTCCTTGACACAGGGAAGAGGAAATTGTATAATAGAACCATTATGTTATGAAAGAGTTCCTGAAGAGGAACTCAACAAAATTATAATAAAGTGAAAAGAGAAAAGAAGGGAGTTTTATTTTTTAAAAATAAAAAGGAGGTAAGAAATGGCTAAGGAGAAATTTATAAGGAGCAAGCCACATGTAAACATAGGGACAATAGGGCATGTAGACCATGGGAAGACGACATTAACCAGTGGGATAACGATGGTATTAGCAAAGGAGAACAAGGCGAAGGAGACCAAATATGAAGAGATAGATAAGGCACCTGAGGAGAAGGAGAGGGGTTTAACGATAAACATAGCGCATATAGAGTATGAGACAGACAAGAGGCATTATGCACACATAGATTGTCCTGGGCATGCAGATTACATAAAGAATATGATAACAGGAGCAGCGCAGATGGATGGAGCGATATTGGTAGTAAGTGCGCCTGATGGACCTATGCCGCAGACAAGGGAGCACATATTATTAGCCAGGCAGGTAGAAGTGCCGGCGATAGTAGTATTTTTGAACAAGATGGACCAGGTAGAGGATGAAGAATTGGTAGAATTGGTAGAGGTAGAGGTAAGGGAGTTATTAAGCAAGTATGGATTTCCCGGGGAAGAGATTCCAGTGATAAAGGGGAGTGCATTGAAGGTATTGGAATGTGGATGTGGCAAGAGGGAATGTCAGTGGTGTGGGAAGATATGGGAATTGATGGATGCGGTAGATGAATACATACCGACGCCGACCAGGGATATAGAGAAGCCATTTTTGATGGCAGTAGAGGATGTATTTAGTATAACAGGGAGGGGGACGGTAGCGACAGGGAGGATAGAGAGAGGGAAGGTGAAAGTAGGTGATAATGTAGAGATAATAGGGTTAAGTCATGATATAAAGAAGACGGTAGTTACAGGGGTAGAGATGTTCAGGAAGGAGTTAGATGAAGGTGTAGCAGGAGATAATGTAGGGTTATTATTGAGAGGTATAGAGAAGGATGAGGTAGAGAGGGGGATGGTAGTAGCAGCCCCTGGGAGCATAACTCCGCACACACATTTCAAGGCACAGGTATATGTATTGAAGAAAGAAGAAGGGGGAAGACACACGCCGTTTTTCAATGGATACAGACCCCAGTTTTATATAAGGACTACAGATGTTACAGGTGAGATAAAGTTACCTGATGGGGTAGAGATGGTTATGCCAGGAGATAACATAGAGATGGAAATAAAGTTAATATATCCTGTAGCGCTTGAGAAAGGACAGAGGTTTGCGATTAGAGAAGGTGGAAGAACTGTTGGTGCGGGTGCTATCACTGAAATTATTGAATAAAATATCTTAAATAAATATTGACAAATGGTATTAAAATAAGTAAAACATACGCTTATAAAAAGAGAAAAAAATGGAAGGAAAGAAAATTAAGATTAAATTGAAGGCGTTTGACCATAGGTTACTGGACAGTTCAGTAAAAGCAATAAATGAACTTGCGAAAAAAACAGGCGTTAGAATTTCAGGTCCAGTTCCTTTACCAACAAAGAAGGAAATTTATACTGTCTTGAGGTCTCCTCATGTAAATAAGAAGAGTAGAGAACAGTTTGAAATGAAAATTCACAAAAGGTTGATAGAGATAATAGAGCCAACAGCAAGGACAGTTGATGCTTTGAGTAAATTAAGTTTACCGGAAGGTGTAGATGTAGAAATGAAATTGAGTTAAGGGAATACAAAATGAGAATAGGAATAATAGGTAAGAAACTCGGAATGTCTCAGATTTTTAAGGAAAATGGAGCAGTTATTCCTGTTACAGTGATAGAAGCAAAAGAAAATTATGTCGTTCAGATAAAGAAAAAAGATGGAAAAGATGGATATTCAGCAGTTCAGATTGGTTATGAAGAGGCAAAGGAGAAAAAACTTACAAAGGCAGAACTTGAAAGATTGAAGAAGAATAATCTACCACCTTTAAAAATTCTAAGAGAATTGAGAATGAAAGATGACAAAGAAGTTGAAGAATTTAAGGTTGGTCAGAAAATAAATGTAGAAATTTTTAAAGAGGGTGAGTTTGTGGATATTACAGGTAAATCAATAGGAAAAGGATTTCAGGGAGTTATGAAGAGGCATGGTTTTCATGGAGGGCCTGCTACACATGGGTCTATGTCTCATAGAAGGCCTGGTTCAATCGGGGGAACAACTCCTGCAAGAGTTTTGAAAGGGAAAAAAATGGCAGGACATATGGGAAATGAAACAGTTACAATTCAGAATTTAGAGGTTGTGAAAGTAATACCTGAAAAAAATTTAATAATGGTAAAAGGAGCAGTCCCAGGTCATAGGAATGGATATCTTTTAATAAGAAAAGCATTGAAAAAGGTTGCAAAATGATAAAAATACCTATTTATAGTAT
>QMOO01000203.1 GCA_003648245.1 Caldisericota bacterium | reverse complement strand
CCTGTGATCCTCCGCCAAAATACCAGGAATTGAGGTTTATCCCTCCATATCTGTAGGCAAGTCTGAGTTCCAACCACAGAGTAACAATGATATTTATTATTATGGCTCCCATTATGCCCCAGAAAATCATTCTCTTTCTTTCCCTTGCTTTCACCAGTATTTTCAATCCCATTGAAGAAGAAGCCATTGGAAAGGTTCTCAAATCGGACCCATATATATATGTTAATCCCAGAGCGACAAGGGATGTGGGTCCTATAAATTTTGAACCGAAAGCAGAGATTATCTGGGTTGATGCTATTGTGGTAGCCACAAGTGTTGGAATTCCTCCTTCACACACCACCCTTGTTAAGACCAGCCATATTATAAAGGCGATTATAAGGAACAAAACAGCAAAATACCACTTCATTCCAGAAAATATAAGGTAAATTGTAAGGAATACCGAACCTATTATCATTCCCCAGAAGGCGGTTTTATAAGAAAGGATTTCGCCACTATCATCAACCTTTCTACCAATTGCTCCATGCCATACCTCCCTCAAATGCTGTCTTGATACCCATAGAGAATAAATTACCATCATTACCATTGCTCCCATACCAAAATGATTAAAGATAGGGTCTCCTGCACATCCATATATTCCAACATTTTCTGTACTGGCAATCCCCATTATGTTGAAGCTACCCCTTATTACTTTAAAAAGAAGATTGAAAAACCAGAGAGAAAAGGAAACTTCAAGATTTACAAAGTAAACAAAACCTATAACAGGGAAACTTATTCTGAAAATTAAATTGGTTGTTCTTCTGAAAATTGGGATAGAATTGACAAGTTTTATGGAAGGGATAATCTCAAAATAATTATGGAGAGCATTTATTGTTCCAATAATAAAGGCTATTGAAAAGCCAAACCACATCAATGGATTTCTGAAAAATCGCGGAAGGAGCCCATTGTTTTCGGATTTTACCATCTCTGTGGGTAAAATTGTTAAAGGATAAATAATTCTTTCCTTTTCCATCCATTGTTTCCTTAAAATTATAACTACACATACCATTACAAAGTAAAGAATAAATATGAAAGGCAACCAGAAAGAAAGTGGTTTTATCCATACTGTATAGGGTATCTTTTCTCCTTTTGGCAATCCTTCAAAGAAATACCTTATTGCATCAGGGTCTTGAGGAATGAGAAATTTTTTTATATACGGCTGGATAAATTTATCCCACCCGTTCTGAGGAGTAGCATAATAATGAGGAGCAGCTATCATAGGCAGAATCTGACTTCCAAAACCCATCTCTGTTACAGAACAGGCAACAAGCATCATTGTATAGACAAAGAGGAGTTCTCCAGAAGTAAATGCATACTCCCTTCTTATTCTTTTAAGAATGGCATTGAATACAAAAACAAAAAGAAAGAATATAAAAATAGCAGCTACAGGCATATGGTCAATAGCCATATATGAACTATGAGTTATATCAACAGAGTAATGGTCAATGAATGCGATGAGAATGGAAAAAAGGAACCCTGTAATAAGTGCTCTTTTGGTAATAAATCTTTCCATTATTCTCCTTTCAAGTAATTCTCAATAGCAGAAGCAACTTCAATTACCTTTTCTTCACAAAAATGAGGTCCTATAATCTGCAAACCCACCGGTAATTTTGTCGGAGAAAAGCCCACCGGTATACTTACAGCAGGCAATCCCGCGAGATTAACATTAACAGTAAAAATATCGGATAGATACATTTTTAAAGGATCGTCGGTTTTCTCACCCAGTTTGAAAGGAAGTTCAGGAGTTGTGGGAGTTAAAATTATATCCACTTTCTGGAAGGCATTAAGAAAATCTTCCTTTATAAGAGTTCTTACCTTCTGTGCCTTCAGATAATATGCCTCATAATAACCGGAGGATAAAACATATGTTCCAAGAATTATCCTCCTTTTTACTTCATCACCAAATCCTTCTCCTCTTGTATTCATATACAACTCCAGAATTGAAGAGGAATTTTTACTTCTGTATCCATATTTTACTCCATCAAACCTTGCAAGATTAGCACTTGCTTCTGCTGTTGATATTATATAATATGTTGCTATCCCGTATTTGGTGTGTGGAAGAGAAATATTTTCAACCTTTCCTCCAATTTCTTCAACTACCCTGATAATATACTTCATCTTTTCTTCCACATCCTTATCTATCCCTTCAATAAAATACTCCTCTGGTATTCCTATCTTCATTCCATCTATTCTTTCCCGAATATGACTTTCATAATCACAGACACTTTTTTCTAAGGATGTGGAATCTCTTTTATCCTTTCCTGATATAACCTTAAGAAGTATACAGCAATCCCTCACATCCTTTGTTATGGGACCTATCTGGTCAAGAGAAGAAGCAAATGCAACCAGTCCATACCTTGAAACTCTTCCATAAGTAGGTTTAAAACCCACCACTCCACAGAAAGAAGCGGGTTGTCTTATTGAACCACCTGTATCAGAACCAAGAGAAGCAAAACATAAATTTGCACTGACCGCTGCAGCAGAACCTCCAGAAGAACCTCCTGGAACTCTTTTTTGGTCAAAGGGATTTTTTGTTGGACCAAATGCAGAATTTTCAGTTGAAGAACCGAATGCAAATTCATCCATATTTGTTTTTCCTATGATAATAGCGCCCTGGCTTTTAAGTTTTTCAATTACTGTGGCATCATAAGGAGAATTAAAATTTTCAAGTATTTTT
>QMOO01000202.1 GCA_003648245.1 Caldisericota bacterium | reverse complement strand
CTTAACATAGTGCTTGAGGAGTTAAAGAAGAGAGGATTAATATGAAAAAATTTTTAAGGAAACTTGTTTATTTACTGCTATATGCCCTATCCTACACTCTTTTTAAATTATTTTTCAATCTTAAAGTTTACGGAAAGGAAAACGAATTAAAAAACGGACCAATGATTATTGTATCCAATCATCTTTCTTGGTTTGATTTCCTTATAATGGCAATCTCTTTAAAACCAGATAAATATATACATTTTCTTGCAAAAGAGGAAGTTTTTAAGGGACTTCTCAAAAACTTTCTTTACTTTATGGAGATACTGCCTGTAAGGAGGGGGAAACTTGATAGAAAATTAATAAAACAGGGTTTATACTACCTTTCCATTGGAGAAAACCTGGGAATTTTCCCTGAATCCACAAGAAGTCCTGACGGAAAACTCCACGAGGAGAATTTTCATGATGGAGCAAGTTATTTCTCTATAAAAGCCGGTGTCCCTATACTTCCTGTCCTCATTAAAGGAAGCTTTGAGGCATTCCCAAAACATAAGAAACTACCTTCCTTTTTTAAAAAGATAAGGACAAAAATTTACCCTCCCCTCTATCCAGATAGATACCTGAAAATGGAATTTTCCAAAGAGACTTTATCCCTCTATACAGATGAACTAAAAAAAGTCTTCAGGGAAGGACTTAAAGAGTCATGGTGATTGAAATTGTTCTCTCAGAAAATATAGGTTTCTGTTCAGGAGTTCTCTTTGCTTACAAACTATCCTTAAAGGCTCTTAAAGAAGAGAAGGAAATTTATATGCTTGGCGAACTTGTGCATAATAAGGATGTAAATAGAGAACTTTCAGAGAAAGGTTTAAGAGTGGTAAAAAGTGTAAAAGAGGTTCCAGAAGGAAAAACACTCATTCTTCCTGCACATGGAGCAAGAAAAGAAGATGTGGAGCTTGGAAAAAGAAAAAATCTAAAATTAATCCCTGCTACCTGCCCCTTTGTTGAAAGATCATTAAAAATTGGAAGGAAGGTTTTGAAGGAAGGGAATTTTCTTTTTATACTGGGCGAAAAGAATCATGCAGAAGTAAGGTATCTTTATTCATATTTAAAAAATGATAGGACTTTTGCATTGGGTAAGGAAGATGAAATACCAGAGGTGGAAGGAAAAGTGGAGGTTATTATCCAATCAACCATGAGTGAGGATTTCTATAATCTAATGAAGGAGAGAATAATAGAAAAGAATAAATTTGTTACATTTCACAACACATTGTGTATGGAGAGTGTGAAAAGGCAGAGAGAGGTAAGAAAACTTTCAAAAAGGGTTGATTTACTTCTTGTTGTTGGAGGTCTAAACTCCTCCAACACAAAAAGATTGTATGAGATAGGAAAAATGTATACCAATGCACATCACATAGAAACTGAAAGGGATATAAGATCTGAATGGTTTGAGGGAGTTAAAGTTGTAGGAATAGTTTCCGGCACATCAACACCCATGAGGATAATAGAAAGGGTAAAGAAAAGATGTTTAGAGTTGCAATAGTCGGCAGGCCAAACACAGGAAAATCAACGCTATTCAACAGACTTATAAAGAGGAGTAAATCAGTTACCTGGGAACTTCCAGGAACAACAAGAGATTATGTTTATGGAGAGGGAAGTATAGGGGATAAGAAAGTTTCCTTCCTTGATACTGGTGGAATATCCTTTGAGCAAAGTGAACTCACAGAGAAAATAAGGCTTCAGGTGCAATTAGCTATTGAGGAGTCTGATTTAGTTCTCTTTGTGGTTGATGGAAGCATCGCTGTTGTTCCAGAGGAGGATAAAAAAATAGCAAATATGCTCCATAAAAGCAAAAAAGAAGTAATTGTCGTGGCAAACAAATGTGATATTGGTGAGAAATGCTCAGATCCATTTATCTTCATGGAACTTGGATTTGGTCCTCCTGTAACCATTTCTGCTCTCAAAGGAAAAAACTTAGATGAACTTTTAGAGTTAATAGAGGAAAAAATTCCAGAGGTAACTATTCAACCTTATGTGTACCCAAGAGTGGCAATAATAGGAAAGCCTAATGTAGGAAAATCAACCCTTCTTAACACAATTCTCGGAAAGGAGAGGGCAATAGTTTCTGATACTCCCGGGACAACAAGAGATGTAATAGAAAATATTGTGGAGATAGAAGGTGAAAAGTATATATTTCTGGATACACCTGGTATGAGGAGGGGGAAACTGAATAAATTTGATTTTGTTATAAGTTTGCGTTCTCTTAGAGGTATGAGAGAAAGTGATATATGCCTATTTACCATAGATCCAGCAAATGTTTCAAGGACAGATGAGCACCTTGCCGGACTTTTATATAAAAATAAAAAATCAGGAATAATAGTTATGAATAAGTTGGATGTGGTGAATACAGAAGAGGTAGAAAAGTATCTTAATGAAGCAGCATATAGATTAAGACCTATTCTTTTCTATCCCTCTGTCATGATCTCTGCGCTAAAAAAGAAGAATCTACATTTACTCTTTAAATTACTAAAAATTGTTAGAGATAACATAGAAAGGAAGTTCTCTGATTCTACAGTTTTAAAAACAATTCTTTCAATAGTAACAAAGAATCCTCCCCCAAGAAAGGGAAAGAGATTCTTAAAGATATATGAAGCAAAAATTGTAAAGAAAAACCCAAAAACCATTCTAATAATTGTTAATTTTCCTGATATAATTAAAGATGATTATAAGAGGTATCTTACCTCCAAAT
>QMOO01000201.1 GCA_003648245.1 Caldisericota bacterium | reverse complement strand
CTTAGGATACTTTGGTCTATTCTTAATGGCAACTATTTCTCTTATTTTAAAGAATCCCTTCACTCTTCAGGTTTCAAAGAGAGATTACCCTGAAATTTACCTGAAAGAGAAATCGTTTATCATGATAAACAATGTAATTACTGCAGTCTGGGCATTTTTATTCTTAATAAATAGTATAATTTTTCTTCTTGCTGATTCCCCACTTAGTGTAATACTATCAAACATTCTAATTGTTTTAGGTATATTATTTTCCATCTTCTTTCCTATAAAGGGACTCAAATATTTTGTTGTAGAGAAGAGAAAAGATGATTGGGATGTTAAAATAGATCTTAAAAAACCAAAAAGAGAAAATGAGTACGATGTAATTATTGTTGGTTCTGGTATTGGAGGTATGACATGTGGTGCACTTCTTTCAAAAAGAGGATACAAGGTTCTGATTTTAGAACAACACTACGAAATTGGAGGGTATTGCTCCTCATTTAAAATCAAAGATTTTATTTTTAATACCGGTGTTGAAAATGTAAGTGGCTTATGGGAGAAGGGGCCTATAAATCTTTTGCTTAAAGAACTTGGATTAAAAAAAGATGACTTATTTGTAAAAAATAGGATGAGATACATTTACAACGGAAAGCAATTTGATATAGAAGATATTAATGATTTTACAAAATATCTTTTTGAGATGTTCCCAGAGGAAGAAAAAAATATTATTTTGTTTTTTGAGGAAGCAAAGAAAGCCTATGAAGAGTGTTATAAAGAAGCAGATATATATGGCACACCTCTTCCCGGAGATCTCATTGTTAAAGTCTTTGGTGAGAAAAAATTATTGAATTATCCAGCAGAACATCCACACTTTTATAAATGGATGAATAGGACATTCCAGGATATTTTAGATGAATATTTTAGTGACAGCAATCTAAAAACCCTACTTTGTGCTCTTATGGGATATGTTGGAACACAACCTGAAGAAACACCAGCAAGTAATGCTCTTACTGCTGTTATTTCTTATTATATTTATGGTGGTTATTCTATAAAAGGGGGTGCTGTAAATTTCGCAAATAGCTTAAGAAAAGTTATAGAAAAATACAATGGGAAAGTGTTGCTTAAAAGCAAAGTTGATAAAATTATTGTCAAAGATGGAAAGGTGGCTGGAGTGATTGCTAAAGATAGGGAATACCTTAGTAGTATTGTTGTTGCAAATGCAAACGCGAAGATAACATTTTTGGAACTTGTTGGTAGAGAAAATCTTGACAGGGACTTCGTGGATTACATAAAGAATTTAAAAATGTCTCCCTCTGTATTCATGGTGTTTCTCGGTGTAGATATGGACCTATCAAATTACCCAACAATAATTAACAACCTTGACGGAGGGTATGGAATAGTTATAAATTCAAATGCCGATTCATCACTCGCACCTGAAGGAATGGCAAGTGTCGCCATTTTAACGGGTGCTAATTACTTTGATTTTCCAGATAGAGGTACACAGGAATATATAAGGAAGAAAAGAGAACTAAAAGAAGTTTTGATTAAAAAAGCTGAAGAAGTTATACCAGGTTTGAGTAAGCATATGGTGGTTCAAAGTACAGCAACCCCTAAAACTCTTGAAAGATACACCTTAATGCCAGAGGGAGCAATGTATTCTTTTGATCAATCGATTAATACCAAAAGACCGTATTTTAAAACTCCAATAGATGGGTTGTATCTCGCAAGTGCTTCAACTTTTCCAGGTGGAGGAATTGAAGCTGTTGTAATATCAGGAACCATATGCGCCAACGATATATGTGGGTGGAAGGTCAATTGAGTGAGTTTTGTAGAATCCCTATAAGGAATTGAAATGTATCTCAAGTCAAGTATTGGTTTTAAAAAATTCCATGCTTAGTTTCATTGCATAAGGAAAGAAAACAGGAATTGTATAGTGTGTTGACGGTATCCATACTATTTTGGGTTTACCTAATTTTCTCCATAGTTCTATAACTGCTTTTTTGGGTATAACTTTATCAAACATTCCATTTATAAACATAATCCTTCTGGGTCTATTGAAACAAGCATATGTTAATGGATCCACAAGATACCACTTATGGGGAGGAGTGAGAAGTTTTTTTCTCCTGCAAACTTCATTGACATAGTTTATAAAGTTATTAATTTCCTCTTTATAGGTTTCCCAGTTTAATCCCTGTCTTTTATAATACATTCTTGCAGATAAACCATATAGACCCTCTATTGTAATTCTCATCATATTTCCACCGCCCATAATAGATACACCTTTTAAAATTCTGTTATCTACCCCCATTAAAAGGTTTAGAAGAATTGCACCAAGAGAAAGTCCTATAGCAAAAATTTCATTCCCCTCCTTTTCAAGAAGATAATCTATAAATAGCTTCAAATCAACAACACTTTGTCTCATAACAGAGAAAGTATGCTCTTCTTCAAATGAAAAAAATAACTCTCCACTCTTTGTTCCCTTAGGGGCTCTTTCTCTGTGAAAGGGCAGAGATATATACGCAACTTTATAACCATATTTTAAAAAATAATATGCAACTGCTTCTTCAAAGATAGGGATTGCTTCGTGAACTGGATGTATAGTAAGAATTACCTTCCCATTAAAGTTAGATGAAGGATAAAAAACCCCACCGTGAATCCAGTTATTCTCTTTATACTTGGACTAAATTGGTGAAAGAAATTTTATTCTTTTAACTTTATAGTTTATCCAGGTTTCCTCTTTCTCAGTTAATTCTTTAAATT
>QMOO01000200.1 GCA_003648245.1 Caldisericota bacterium | reverse complement strand
GCGCGGAGAAGATATTGGGGGGGTGGGAAGTGGATTTCGCCATTCCTAAAGGTGAAAATGTTTTGATTAATAATTTGATAAAGAAAGGTAAAATATTTCTTAGCTCGGGTGATTTTCTTCCACAGAAAAATCAGAAAGACGGGTCAATTCCAGTATATGGAGGGAATGGCATACAGGGCTACCATAACAAATATAATTTTAAA
The DNA here is from genome assembly GCA_003648245.1 of Caldisericota bacterium. The sequence continues at coordinate 2,537 of QMOO01000200.1, read as the reverse complement.
GGAGAATTAATTTCTGTTGGTAGAGTTGGGGCAAAGTGTGGTTGTGTGCACTATATTAATGGTCCTTGTTGGATTACAGATAATAGTTTTGTCCTAATAGTAAAAGATAGCTCTTATATTAATACTAAATTTTTGGCCTTGATATTAAAAAAAGCTAAGTTGAACAAATTTGCTACTGTTTCTGCTCAACCCTCCATTAATCAGTCTTGTATTAGAAATATAAAATTTTTACTTCCGCCTCTTGATATCCAACGCAAAATCGTAGAGGAATTAGATAAAGAAATGCAGGCTCTGGAAAAAGTAAAAATGTTAAAAGAAAAAGCAGAGAAAAGGATTGAGGAGATTTTGGAGGAAGTTTGGGGAGAATAATTAATAGGAGGTGTAATTATGGGTAATTCTAGCAAAACAACAATTAAAAAGGTTTGGGGAAAGGCAAAGCCTATAAAAGGTAAGAATCCCGATGTGTGGAGAAAAGATTCAAAAGGAAATAAAATCCGTTTTGGTTCTTATGGTACTCAAGGAAAATATGGATGGGAGATTGATCATAAAAGACCCCAATCAAAAGGTGGGAGTGAGCATGGAAGAAATCTCCAGCCATTACATTGGAAAGAAAATAGAAAGAAAGGTGATAAGTATTAATTAAGAGGTTTGTTATATGAGTAACAAAATTCCATATTCTAAAGAAGGTTCAAAATGGAGAAAGTGGGATTTACATATACATACACCTTTTTCTTATCATTACAATTATAGAGGAGAAGATGCTTTTGATAAGCTGATAGAACAAATTAATAACTCGGATGTGGAAGTTTTTGCCATTACTGATTATTTTACTATTGAAGGGTATAAGGAATTAATAAAGAAAAAAGACAAAATAAAAAAGATTATATTACCAGGCATAGAACTTCGTCTTTCAGATAGCATTTTGCCTTCACGGTATAAAAACGTTTCTTCTAGTACTACGGATAGACCTGTTAATGTTCAAATAATTTTTGATAATGATGAAGGATTGCTTTCTAAAATAGAAGAATTCGTTTTTTCACTGGAATTTGAAGATTTTAACGGGCATGAAAATAGTTTGGCTAAGGCTAATATAATAGAACTAGGTAAACAAATAAATAGCAGTTTATGTGATGAGGAGGCATATAAAGAAGGATGTAAACAAATAAGAATCTCTAAAAGTCTAGTTGAGAATAAATTAAAAGAGAAGGGAGTAAAAGATAAAGCTTTAATTATCTTACCATATGAAAAATATGGTGGAATTGATGCTATTGATCCTGATAATGATAGTTTGATAAAATCTCATCTTACAAAAATGGCAGATATAATAGAATCATCTCGAGATGAACAGATAAAATTTTTCCTTGGGCAATCAAAGAAGTTACCTTTTCGTTTACCTGACAACTCTGAAAATGAAAAATTTAAAACTTATATAGGAAAACCTAAACCATGTATAAATTGTAGTGACTCACATAGCCCAGATACTGTTGGCAAATTTTCAAATAATAAGATTTGTTGGATTAAATCCGACCCTACATTTGAAGGGCTCAAGCAGATAGTTTATGAGCCAGAAGAAAGAGTTTTGATAGATGATAAAGAACCAGAGATATTAAGAAGAGTTGTGGAAAACAAAACAAAATTTATCAGTCTATTAAAAATAAATCAAGTAGATAAATACGATGAGAATAAAGGAAAGTGGTTTAAAGATATAAAAATCCCTTTAAATCCTGGTTTGGTAGCGATTATAGGAAATAAAGGAAATGGAAAGAGTGCCATTACGGATATATTGGGTCTTTGTGGTAATTCTCATTTATATAAAGATTTTTCATTTTTAAGGAAAGATAAGTTTTTAAAAGATGATTTAGCTAAAAATTTTGTAGCGGAAATACAATGGGAAAGTGGTGAATCAGTTGGTAAGAATTTAGGTGATTCTACAGATACCAAATCTCCAGAAAGAGTAAGATATATACCTCAAAACTTCTTTGAACGATTAACAAACGATCTAGAAAGTTATGATTTTGAAAAAACGTTAGAAGATGTAGTTTTTTCTCATCTTCCTGATGAATGGAAATTAGGTAAAAATAGTTTCGAAGAATTATTCCGTTATAAAAAACAAATTAAAGATAAAGAGATAGAGGAAATCCTGAAAGAAATAAAAGTATTAAATCAACAAATAATTGAACTTGAGAAGAAAATTTATCCTGATTATGAGACATCTATTAGACAAAAATTAGAGATAAGAAAGAAGGAATTAGAAGAACATGAGAAAAATAAACCAAAGGAAATTCCAGATCCTCATAAAGATGAATCCTTAGATAAGAAGAGAAAAGAATTATTAGAAGAAATAAATTTGCTAAATGAAGAGCTAGAGAAGAAGAGACAAGAGATAAAAACTGCAAAAGAAAATCTTAAAAGGATTAGCATTGAAATTCAAGACTTAGAAGTAATCAAGGCGGACTTGCAGAGATATGATACAGAGATTAAGAATTATATAGAACAGAATAAAGATAAATTTTCTAATTACGGATTAAATATAAATG
>QMOO01000199.1 GCA_003648245.1 Caldisericota bacterium | reverse complement strand
CAGGAACTCCTACAATATTTATAATGAATTTTGATGGAACAGGCCAGCATTCTGTGAATTTAACTCCTGCACCTGTCAATCCAGGTTATCCTGTTTTCAATCCTTATGGAGAAAACGAAATCGCCTATATTTCAGATGGTAAAATTTATATTGGAAATATTGAGACAGGTGAAGCAGAAGAAATATCTCCTTCTATAGAAACAAATAAAAAATTTGACTGGGCAAAATATAATTTACAGAGAATAACAGTAAGAAGGCAGTTTATTTATTCAAAAGTTGACCCGAATATACCTTTTAAATATAAACTCATAGTTGAAGTTAATGAAATAAATCCACCTTCAAATATAATTTTAGAAGAGACACTACCAGCAATTCCTGAGTCAGCAGTTGACTGGGAATTAACAGATGCAACATATAATGATACACAGTTTCTACCAGACAATAATGCAACAACAGGAATACTAAAATGGATTATTGGAACAAGTTTCCCTATGGATGAGTTAACGGGTGGAACTCTTGAATTAACTGTTGACCTTTCAGGAGATACTCCTGGAGAAATAAGATGCTTAAATGGTGGCTTTTATGAAGGAGACAATTATTACACAACAAAAGGAGATGCATATATAACAATAGGAGAACCACCAATTCCAGTAGATACAGATGAGGACTGGAAAATTTCAGATGAGGAACTTTTAAATGCAATTGATTACTGGGCAGCAAACACACAGATTAATGGATGGCCAGAAGATTTAGATAACTGGGATATATACCTTCTGAAACTAATTGATTTCTGGGCAGATAATGATGGCTATGAGTATGACCAGAGTGAAAGTATAAATCAACAAAAACCGTGCTGGAAAACAAAATAAAACTAAGGGAATAAAATCAAAGAAACAGGAGGTAAGATAATGAAAGTTAAAAGATTATTAATGTTTATTTTATTTGGTTTTTTTGCTTTATCTGTTTCCATACTTTTTGCCCAGGGGGATGTTACAGGAGAAAGGGAACTGCCTGACTGGTATAATCCTGGAGGGACAGTTGATGTAATTATAAATATAGATATTACTGATGATACACACCCACCAACAGGACTTATTGTAACAGAAACACCACCTTCGGGATGGACAATTACCTCTTCATCCCCACCTTTTGATAGTGTTGTAGATGGAACATATAAATGGTTATTTTATGGCGGAGATGTAGTTGATAGAAATATAACATATACTGCAAGTATTCCTCCAACATCTTCAGGAGAGCAGTATTTTTCAGGAAAACTAAAATACAATGATATTGATACTGGAGCACCTATAGAAGATGATATCGGTGGAGATACAGTAATTTTGACTTCAGTTCCACCTCAACTTGCAGTAAGTCCTGATACCTTGAATTTTGGAACAGATGAAACAGCACTCCAGTTTACAGTGACAAATACAGGAGGAGCAAATTTACTATGGGAAGCAACTGTATCTCAAGCATGGCTTTCAATAACAAGAACAAGTGGAACTCTTGGAGGTGGAGAAAGTGAATTTATTACTGCAAATGTTGATAGGACAGGTCTTGAAGCAGGAACACATACTGCCACTATTGACTTTACAAGCAATAATGGAACATCAACAATAAATGTAATTCTTATTGTAGATAGTCCATCCCCTGTAAAAAGTTTTTCTGCTTATGGTGTCCCTGGAGGAATATATCTTCTCTGGGAAAATCCAGATGTTTATACAGGGACGATTGCTTTCAGAAGAATTGGCTCTCCAATTACAGCAAATCCTGTTGATGGAATTTATTATGATGTTCCTGGGAACCCGGATGGTTATCCAAGTAATCTTTCTGATGGAAGCGAATGTATATTCAAAGATGATACTGGCTGGATTACTTGGTTTGATGATATTACAAATGATACAGATATATATTACCGAATTTATAGTTATTCTGATATAAACTATTCAACCCCACTTGAAGCAAATGCGAGACCACAACCATTACTTGCCAATCCAGAAATTGATGATTTTTCCTCTGACTTTGATTATTTACTTGATGGAACAACAACTCCGATGGATGGTTTTGAACTTATTATCCCGGAAGATTCATTAACAGGCACTCCACCTGCTTCTTTTAATCTTGGAAATATTGACTCTGATTACGCACCTGCTCATTCTGGACTTCTTGGCTTTGCAAATATATATGGGGTTTTAACCGATAATGTCAATCTTGTTTCTCCTATAAACATAAAAATCCCTGTCCATCAAACAGACCTTGATGCAGCAGGGATAAGTAAGATAGAGGACTTAAAAGTTTATCAATGGAATTCTGACAAAAGAGAATGGGAAGAGTTGAGTATAGTTGATATAGAGGAAACAGGTGCACCTGACCCAATTGGATATATAACAGTTGAAGTAGAAGATATGGGAGAAATGAATTATTTTTCTTCTGGATATCCTTTTATTCCTTTAGGTGGAGGAGGTGGTTGTTTTATAGCAACTGCCGCTTACGGAACTGCAATGGCAAAAGAGGTTGTAATTCTAAAAAAATTCAGGGATAAATATCTACTTAAAAATAAATTAGGTCGTGCTTTTGTCCGATGGTATTATAAACACAGCCCAGAATACGCAAGAATTATAAGAAAAAAGCCAGTTCTTAAAGCAATTGTTCGTATGGGGCTGAAACCACTTATTGCCTTTTGTAAAATTTTGCCTTATTAATCATTAAAAATGGGAAAAGAAAAAGAAGAAAAGATAAAT
>QMOO01000198.1 GCA_003648245.1 Caldisericota bacterium | reverse complement strand
GTGTTATTTGAGATATAATATTTGATATATTTTTTATACTTCTTAAGGTAGCTTCTGCTTCCTTTATTGTTTTATTAAGTCCTGGTTTCAAATCCTTTACAAGTTTTGATACCTCATCAGTTAACTCGGAAATTTTCTTAGTTATTTCCTTAAGATACACTCCAAGAAAGACAAGAATCAGGATTATGAGTATTGAATTAATAATTGATAATGTCAAAACTACATAAACCCACGCACTCATTTGAACAACTCACTTATAGAGGAATGTGTTTGAATTCTCTTTATTGCCTCACCTATAAGAGGAGCAACAGAGAGAATCCTTAGTTTCCCACACACATCACCATTTGGAACTTTAACAGTGTCTGTAACTATTATCTCTTCCATTGGAGAATCGCATATCCTTGGAAGCGATCCCTTGCAGAAAATTCCGTGTGTTGCTGCTGCAAATACCCTTTTTACCCCTCTCTCTATAAGAATCTTCGTTGCATTTAGAAGAGTTCCACCTGTATAGATTCCATCATCAATAATTATCACATTCTTACCTTTTACATCTCCAATTAGATCCATTCTCGCTACCTCATCAGGTCTTATTCTCCTTTTTGCAAAAATTGCAATGGGAGCATTTAATCTCTCTGCAAGATACCTCGCCCTTGCAACACCTCCAACATCTGGAGACACCACAACAACATCTGACAAATTTTTATCCTTAAAATACTCTACAAATATCGGGAGAGCTGTAAGATTGTCAGATGGAATATCAAAAAATCCCTGTATTTGCCCGGCATGCAAATCAATAGCAACAAATCTCGTAGCACCAGAGGCAACAATCAGGTTTGCCATAAGTTTCGCACTTATTGGTTCCCTCCCCCTTGTCTTTCTATCCTGTCTTGCATATCCATAATAAGGAGTTATGGCACATATATTTTCAGCAGATGCTCTCTTTAAAGCATCAAGTACGATAAACAATTCCATGTAATTATCCGATGGAGGTGGTGTGGATTGGATTAAAAAGACATTCTTTCCTCTTACATTCTCGTTGATAATAACCTTTATTTCCCCATCAGCAAACCTGCTTACCTCTATATCTCCTAAGGAGATACCTAAATATTCGCACACCTTTCTTGCAAGTTCAGGATTGGCGTTTCCAGTAAAGATTTTAAAATCATCATTCATCTTTCTTCACCCATCCTTGTTTATTAATTTGCCTTGCCCTTCCAAGGGCAAGAGAGTAAGGAGGTACATCCTCCGTAATAACAGAGCCGGCCCCAGTGTAAGCACCTTTTCTTATAAACAAACCACCCTCCTTTGCAACCAGTATTGAATCAGAGCCAATAAAAACATCGTCCTCTATAATAGTTGGGTGTTTCTTTTTTCCATCGTAATTACAGGTTATCGTCCCTGCACCAATATTAACATTTTTTCCTATAGTTGCATCACCTATGTATGATAGATGTGGAACAGCACTGCCTTCACCAACTGTTGATTTTTTAATCTCCACAAATGTTTTTGCTTTGGATTTGTTCATAAGTTTCGTTCCTTCTCTTATAGAGGCAAATGGCCCAATAATAACATTATCCCTGACAATAACTTTCTCCTTTACGGCATCAATCTTTACAAAGGGACCTATTACACAACCTTCCCCAAACTCAACCTCACCTTCAATATAAACTCCAGGATAAAAAACAGTATCTCTTCCAGCTTTAACAAACGGAGAAATGAAAGTTGTAGCCGGGTCAAATATTGTTACCCCATTATCTTCCAATTCATTTATCTTTCTATCCTTCATAATCTTAAAAACTTCTCTCAAATTCCTTCTCGTGTTGATTCCTATTATCTCTTCAAAGGAGACTGGCATTGAAATTATCCTCTTATTATCCCTGGCAGCCAGTCCAATAACATCTGTAAGATAATACTCTCTCTGCGCGTTCTCATTCTTTAGGAGAGGAAGATACTTTTTAAGAATTTCTCCTTTAAAGATATAGATTCCGCTATTTATCTCCTTTATTCCCCTCTCATCATCTTTAAGATCCTTATCCTCTTTTATACCAACTATATTTTCTCCTTCCCTAACCACCCTTCCGTAGGGTGAGGGATTCTCAAGAATTGAGGTTAATATGAGTATGTGAGCCTTCTTTTCTTTAAAAAGTTCTTTTGCCTTAATAATTGTCTCCTTCTTTATTAACGGAGCATCTGAAGGTATAACAAGAACCTCATCACCATCCTCTATATAAGGAAGAGCTCTTTTTGTGGCATCTCCAGTTCCTAAAGGCTCATCCTGTATAACAAAATTTACATCAGGAATTTTAATGCTTTGTTCATAAATTTCTCTATTCTTTCCAACAACGATGAATAGATTTAAAGATTCTATTCCAGAATCAAGTAATGTCTTTATGGGATAATACAGAATAGGGTAACCAAAAATTTTATGAAGCACTTTTGGTGTGCTTGATTTCATTCTCTTCCCTATTCCTGCTGCAAGAATTACTCCCTTAAACATCTCTCCCTTGGCTGGGGTGGGAGGATTCGAACCTCCGGTCGCGGATCCAAAGTCCGCTGCCTTACCTCTTGGCTACACCCCACATTTTCTATTTTACTTTATTTAAATTGTGAGGTCAAACAGAGACAAAACCTTTATTTCTCTTTAATTGAAAGGGATTCCAGCCAGCTTAATTGAAAAATGAAAAAAATTTTCTATTGAATTTTAAAATAAAACTAATATAATTTTATAAGAGCCTTCTTATC
>QMOO01000197.1 GCA_003648245.1 Caldisericota bacterium | reverse complement strand
CTCCTGGGCAGATAACAATTGGGGGATTTGAACCAACATTACAAAATCCTGTAAGTGGAGATGGTTCCCTTGTAATTATGCAATTTAATGTTGTTGGAAATCCGGGACAAACAACCGCTTTAACTTTCACAAACTCAGGATTAACAGATGTAGAAGGTCAACCAATCGGTCATAATTCAACAAATGGCTCTTTCCATATTACTGGATATACTTTAACAACTTCTGTAAATCCTGATGGTAGTGGAAATGTAGATATAGAGCCAGAACCTGATGCTACTTATGGTGATTATGTCGAAGGGACGGAAGTGACATTAACTGCTACTGCGAATGCTGGATTTGAATTTTCTGGATGGAGTGGAGATGTTCCAGCAGGACAGCAGAATAATAATCCTCTTACAATAACAATGGATGCTGATAAAAATATTACTGCTAACTTTGGAGTTACAAGAACATTAACTATGGCTGTTGACCCTGCTGGTGGAGGAACTACAGACCCTGCTGTTGGAGACCATGTTTATGGAGATGGAGCAGTTGTAGATATTTCTGCTACTGCAAATGAAGGATACAGGTTTGACCACTGGGAAGGTGATGTCGCTGACCCAAATTCTGCAAATACCACTGTGACAATGGATGAAGATAAAACTGTTACTGCTGTTTTTGTTAAACAATATATTTTAACAATGGAGGTTGACCCAGATGGCGCTGGAACAACAACTCCACCTGTTGGAGACCATCTCTACGATGAAAACACTGTTGTAAATATATCTGCTACTGCAAATGAAGGGTACAGGTTTGACCACTGGGAAGGTGATGTCGCTGACCCAAATTCTGCAAATACGACAATTACAATGGATGGGGATAAGACAGCAACTGCTGTTTTTGTTAAAACATATAATCTTACAATAAATATACAACCGGATGAATGCACTGCCACCACAACACCTGCTGCTGGAACACACACTTATGATGAAGGAGAAGTTGTAAATGTAACTGCTAATGAAAATGAAAACTGGCTATTTGACCACTGGGAAGGAGATGCTGCTGGAACTGAAACATCTGTTGATATAACTATGGATTCTGATAAAACAATAACTGCTGTTTTTGTAAGGAATGCACCTGAACTTTCTGTAAATCCAACAGACCTAGAATTTTCTTTCAATATTGGGAATCCAGGCGAACCATTCCAAAAAGATACTCTGATAACAATAGAAAATACAGGAGCAAGCGGAATTCTTGAATGGAATGTAGGAGAAATAAATTATCAGGAAGGAGAAGGATGGATACAGGTTTTTGTTCCTGCCAATGGAATTGGTGGAGAATTAAATCCCGGGGAACAGACAACGATAGGAATTCAGGTTGATAGAACAGAACTTGCTGCTGGAATTTACCATGCAACTGTCCCGATTGAATCAAATGCAGGAACTGAAAATATAGATGTTACAATGAGTATAGACACTCCACCTATGGCTGCTGTTATTTATCCAATTGATGAAGATGTTAAAGTTGAAACATTTCTGACATTTAAGGCACAATTTACTGACCCTGACGAGGGAGATGAAATTGTTGAATCAACATGGGAGATTTATCCTGGAACATTACCAACAGGTGGCACTCCTTATATATTTAAGAAAACACTTACAGGTAATAAAGATACTTTGAGAATTCCATGGAGTTTATTCAATCATATAATTGAAAGGCAGGGTGGAGGAAATGAATATTGGTGGAGAGTTAAATGTAAAGATAAGTTTGGCGGACTTGAATCTGAGTGGGCAAATTCAGATACTTTTACAGTAAGTACAGATGATACAATGGCAAACCAGCAGTTTGACCAGGCAACTGAGAATCTTATCAAAAATAATTTCGCTAATGCTGGAATTGCTGTCGATACTGCCTTTAAGGATGCCGTTAATTCAGAGACAATTGCTGCAGGGGTAGATACTGGAAATTTACAGATAAGGTCAATGGACCCTGCTGAAATTGAAGGAAGTGAAGCATTTAATATTGAATACCTGTTTGACATAAGAGTTGATGGATTAACTGCAGGAGAAACAGTTGTTGTGAGTATTTTCATTCCAGGGAATTACACAGGAAACTGGTATAAATATAATCCTGTTGATGACACCTGGACAATTTATACAAATGTAACTATAGTGGGAACAGTAACAGTAGATGGTCAGACATATACAAGAATTGATTTAACTCTAACTGACGGTGGAGATGGTGACTTTGATGGAGAAGCAAATGGAGTAATAGTTGACCCATCTGGATTTGGTCCAATTACAGGTGTTTCCTCTGTCTCTGGTGGGGGAGGTGGTTGTTTTATTGCTACTGCTGCTTATGGTTCTTATCAGGAAAAACATGTATGGATATTGAGACAGTTCAGAGATAAGTATTTGTTAACAAATACTGCTGGAAAGGCATTTGTAAGATGGTATTATAAACACAGTCCAAAATATGCCTCAATAATAGCACAACACCCTGTTTTAAGAGGTATTACAAGGATTTTCCTTACACCTCTTTATGTTTTTGCTTATATTGTTGTAAAAAACCTTGCTCTTCCGCTTCTTCTTTTCCTTCTTGCATTTGGAAGTTTAGGGGCATTAAGAAGAAAAGTTAAAACAGGAAAAATTTTCCTTCTTATTTTTGCTTCTCTATTTTTACTTTTTTCAACTTCTTCATTTGCTGCTGATACAAACTTATTTAAAATAGCACCAGGAGAAAAATATACAGTTGTTTCTCCTTCATCTGAGACAAT
>QMOO01000196.1 GCA_003648245.1 Caldisericota bacterium | reverse complement strand
GAATAAAACATCATCTTATAACAAATATAATAAGAGAAGAATCAACAATACTTTTTGTTGGTTATCAGGCAAAAGGAACTCTCGGGAGAGAAATAATTAAAGGAGCAAAACAAGTAAGGATACTTGGAAAATATTATCCAGTAAAGGCAAGAATTGAAAAAATAAATGGTTTCTCTGCCCATGCTGATAGAGACGAACTATTTTTCTGGATTGATAAAATTAAAGGTGTGAAGAAAATATTTCTGATACACGGTGAAGAGGAAGTTATAAATGATTTTTCTATTTTTTTAAAAGAACGTCTGAATTCAGAAATATATGCTCCATCCTATCTTGAAGAACTTGCCATCTGACCAAACCCGGTTTGGTTTTAAAAAATTATCTGGAATACTGTTTTTGCAATCAAAGCAACCGCAATTGAAACCATACCAACAAGTCCCATTCCACAGGCGTAACCAGCAAGAATTATAGGAGTATACCTTTTCCATTTTTCTTTTCCAATTTTTTTTGCAAAATAAAATCTTCCAAGAAGTGCTCCAAAAAACATAGGAAGAACATAATGTGGAAGTGCTGCAACTCCCCCAACAATTCCATAAAATATTGACAGTGGTGCTTTAAAAACAAATAGTAAGAAATAAAGGAGAAAATCAACACCAATTGCTCCAAGAATGTATTTTAGTTTGATTGCTTTAATCATCCATTTCTGACCTGTTTCAAGGGTGCTTGTTGCCCATAAACTCTGGAAAATTGCACTCATAGGCCACATTTTTTGAACAAAAGGATAGGTAGAAGAAGGTATTGGATTCATTCTCCATATTATTGACCAGAAAAGAAAACTGCAGAAAAGCATTATCCCAAGAGCAGTGAATTCTGCTTTATACCATGAAGTAAATTTTGTTCTTGTCAATTCAAGTTGTTTAAATGCCTGAGCAGTCCACCCATGATTAAAATAAGGAACTGGAGCAAACCATATATCAGCCCCTTTATATCCACTTAAAATAAATGTTGCCTCCCTTACCATTGGAAATGAAATCCCTGTTGCAACCCCTGTTATTCCAAACATTCTTGCTGATGTATAACTTAAAAATGGAGTTAAGAAAAAACCAAAAAATGCAAATAGAACAACAGGAAACCTTGGAACAAGAATATGGCATATAATTATATAAATCAAAGTTGAAATAAACCATATTCCAATAGCAACAGGAATTGGATAATCCCCTCTTCCTTCAGGTAATTTCTTTTCAACTCTTTTTATCTTTTTTGCTCTGACAAAAGAAAAAATTGTTTTCCATACACCTATAAGACCAACAACTATTCCCCCTCCAATAATAACATTTATCCAGAAATCCATTGTTGTAACAACATTTGCAGGAATTGCTGTCATACCACTCTGCCAGTTCTTTATAATTCCTATTTTGAACAAAAAAGGATTTCCAAAAACTTTTGCAACAACAGAACCAACAAAAGAGCCAAAAACAACCCAGAATGGAAGAACAAAACCAGCAAAAATTGCTCCAAGGTCAGTTACCCATCCAAGAAGTGAAGCAGGAAAAACATTTCCTAATTTCTCGGTGAAATCATACCAGGGAATTGGTATAATCTGAAATGGCTTTACCATCAAAAGACCTGTAATCGTTGGAATTACAACATAAAAAGCACCAAAAATTACACCTATCATAGCAGAAATACTGAAAATTCTCCATCTCCATGTCTCTTTTTTAGAACTTACTTCTGCTAAAGCCGTTGCACCTTCTGCAGCAACTGGAGCCATTGGAAAAGGAAGTCCTTCTTTATCACTTGTTACTCTGAAAAGAGTATATCCAAGAGAAAAATAATTTATTCTGAAAAGAATGTTATGAACTATAATAAGCAAAATTGGTATAGCCCACGCCCTATTTAAAAAAGTCCTTTTTAAAAGTGCTTCAGACCCAGCAGGTGGAACAGCCCAGCGAGGAATATGTGGAGTAAGTCCAAATGATTTTGCATAAGGTGACTGAACGAGATATTGCTTCCATATTAAATCACTGAAAGCTCCACCCTGTAAGACCAAACTTGCTGCTCCAAGAACAAGTCCTGCAGCAACAAGAGACCTTGCTATCATATAAACAATATAAATTTCCTGTCTTTTTAATTGAACAAAAGACCTTTTTGCAATCTCAACAAGAAGGATAACAGTAACCCATTGAGCCGCTCCTCCAAGCCCTGCTCCTGTTATAAGACCAAGATATATTGAACCTGGAAGCATAATGAAACCAATGAAAAGAGCGGCAAATACTGTTTTTCTATTAAAACCTTCCTGGAATGGCTCTTCAATTTCTGGCTGATAGATATCTTCTTTAATTTCCTGGCTCATTTTCACCTTCCTTTTACAGTTTCAAAACTTCTTTTCCCTGTTTTTCATAATCCTTCTTTATTTCTGAACTTACGGTCCTCCATATAAGAAATTGTTTTCTTAAACCATCAAGAAATCTTCTGTTAAGTCGTTTCCAGTCATTTGATTCACCACTTGTCCTTTTCATATGCAAATTAATCGTATAGAAATTATACTGACCAAGTGGTTCTAAAATCATTGAAAATTTCTGACTTACGCCAAGGTCAAATGGAGCAAGCCATACTTCGGTTTCAACAATATATTTATTTTTACCGGATGGGAGTTTCTCATATTTTAAGGTAGCACCATTGGTATAAAAATTACCAAGAGAGACATCCTGATATGAACTGAAGTATTCAGTTAAAAATGTTACCAGCCCTAAAACTTCATAT
>QMOO01000195.1 GCA_003648245.1 Caldisericota bacterium | reverse complement strand
TAAAAAATACCTTCTTCCATCAAATTCAACTTCTTTTAAATATCCTTTTTTTATCAATGTCTCAACAACTTCCCATTTCTCTTCTGATTTTTCAAGAAGTTTTTTCACCTGTTTTTCTGTCATAGGATGGACAGATGTTGTGCTTAAAATATCATTTTCAACTTTTCCAGTAAATCCAAAATCATAACCACCTATACCTGTAAGAATTTCAACATTTAAGTTTTTATTTTTGAATATTTGATATGCCATATTTATATTTTTAGAAGAAGGAACTTCAACCCATTTTTCAGCAGGTGGTCTTGTAGGAATTGAAATATAACAGATATCTGGTTTAACTTCTTTCAAAAAATTACCTATTTTTTCAATTTCATTTTTACCATCATTTATCCCTTTAACAAGCATTGTTTCTGTTACAAATTCCCCATTATATTTTTTTGAAAAAGTTTTTATCCCTTCTTTTATTTTATCCAGATTTAGTTCTCTGAAAGGGCGATTAACTTTTTTCCATACATTTTCACTTAAAGCATCAACTTTACAACTTATCCAATCACCTTTCATAAGTTCTTCCCTTACATCTTCTCTCCAGATTAAGGAAGAATTGGTTATCACTGCTATTTTTATCCCGAATTTTTTAATTTTTTCTATTTCAATTCCTAAATTTAAGTCAAGAGTGGGTTCTCCATCTGGAACAAAGGTAATATAATCAATTTTTTCTCCTCTTTTCTTTAGTTCTTCTATTGTCTTCTCAACTTTTTCTACTATTTCCTCAACTTTATAAAACGGTTTTCTTTCAATTGAAAAATTTTTTGTTTTCCCAACCTGACAGTAAACACAGGAATAACTACAGATTTTAGGAGGTATATTATTCACTCCTAAACTCTGACCAAGCCGTCTTGAAGGAACAGGACCAAAAACTATATTTTCCATTTTTATCTTTTCAGGTATTATACCTTCTTTAAAAAAACTTTTAAATTATCAATAAAGACATCATAAGGAACTCTGGAAAGAACAGTTCTTCCAAAATATTCATTGTATTCATTCTTACTCATTCTTAAATAAAACTCAATATTTTTTTCTATAAACTCATCAGGAATGGTAATCTCCTCATCACTTTTTTCAGGAATTTTTTTATTCCATGGACAGACATCCTGACAGGTATCACATCCAGAAATATATTTTCCTTTTTTTAAAAGTTGTTTTTCTTCCTCAGTTAATTTTTCTCTTTTTTCAACAGTCAAATATGAAATGCATTTTTTTACATCTATTCTATTTTCACTTTCTATTGCTCCCGCTGGACAATTTCTAATACATTCAATACAATCTACACATAAATTTTCACCTGGGACATCTGGCTCAATTTCAAAATCAACAATAATTTCCGAAAGAAAAACAAAAGAACCAAATTCTTTTGTAATTAACAATGAATTTTTTCCTATCCAACCAATTCCAGATTTGTAAGCCCAATATTTTTCAAAAACTGGGGCAGTATCAACAAAAAATCTATAATTAAAATCCCCAATTTCTTTTTTTAAAAATAAAACAAATTCCTTCATTCTCTTTTTTAAAACTCTGTGATAATCAACTTTTGTTAAGTATTTTGGGAAAAAACAATTTTCAGGAAGTTTCTTATAATAACCTGTTGCAAGAGAAATGATTGTTTTTCCTTCAGGAAAAAGAAGTTCAGGATTTAACCTGATTTCAAGATTTCTCTGTAAATAGGGAAGGTTTTTATAAAGAAAAGAACCAACAGCATCTTTATATATCAAGGCAATTTTTTCTTCAACTTTATCAAGTTTTGAAAAACCGACTTTATCAAATCCAAATTTATTTATGCTTTCTTTTATAATTTTTTTTAAATCATTCCTCAATTTTTTGTGCTTCCCCTGCTTTTTTAATGGCGAATTGAACACCAATAGGACCAAAAAACTGAAAAATTGCAGTTGTTATTGCTATTGAAACAAGGATTGTTTCTCCAAGTGTTTTAAATCCAGGTAATTCGTGAAATGTTAAATAAGCAAGTCCAACAGCAACTCCTGCCTGATTGAATAACCCGGGCCCAAGATACTTCTTAACTTTTTCTTCAACATGTGCAATTGCTCCACCTATATATCCACCAATCCACTTTCCTATTGTTCTTCCTAAACAATAAAGAAAGGAAATTAGCCCAACCTGCATCAGTTTTGTAATTTTTATTTCCATACCAACACTTCCAAAAAATAAAAGAAAAAATGGAGTCATAACTTTATCAAGAATCTCATTTGTTTGAATACCTTTTTCTTTATCTAAATTGATTAAAGTTGCACCAACAACCATACAGGAAAGTATTGAAGAAACATTAATCCACTGAGCAATACCCCAGGTAAGAAAAGGTATGCCAAGAGAAAGTGTAAATATTCCATCTTCTGAGAATTTAAATTTTTTTAAGATTAAAGAAAATAAAAATCCAATTCCAAAGCCAAGAAAAGTTCCCCCTAAAATTTCCCATAGGGGATTTATAATAGAAGAGAGTAAATTTCCATGAACTCCAAGAACTGTTTTTGTAAGAGCAGCACCAACAGTGAACATAAGAATACCTGCTCCATCATCAAGCCCAACTATTGCTATTAACATATTTGTTAAAGAACCCTTTGCCCTCAAATCTCTCAAAACAGCGACTGTTCCTGCCGGGGCTGTTGCTGTTGACAGAGAAGCAAGCATTATTGAAAGAGGTAGATTTTTAGTTAAAAGATAAACAAATGCAAAAACAAAAATAAATGTAATAATAACT
>QMOO01000194.1 GCA_003648245.1 Caldisericota bacterium | reverse complement strand
TGCTCTAAAGGAGAAGAGTGTCAAGAGGTTTATTGAGGGAAAAGAGATTAAAAAAATTATACATGTTAAAAATAAATTAATAAATATTGTTGTGGGGTGAATATGAAAAAAGTTTTAATTTTATTAGTTATCTCCCTTATCAGTCTTTCCTTTGCATTTGAAAAGCCTGTTGTTTCTTTTGGTGCAGAGGAGGTTGAGGTATTGTTAAACACAGAAACAGAGGTGAATGTTAACGTTTCAAATGTTAGTGATCTCTATGGTTTTTCCTTTCACATAGAGTATGAACCAGAGAATTTAGATGTTTTATCTGTTGAAGCAGGAGATTTCTTTGAGGGAAAAGAAACTATTTTTCTATCTAAGATTGACAAGGAGAGAAGAGAGATTGTTGTTGGTGATGTGATAAAGGGGAAAGCTGAGGGAGTAAGTGGGAGTGGCACACTTTTAAAGATAAAGTTTGTTCTTAAAGAGGACAAAGAGACCTATCTTAAATTTAAAAAATCTGTCTTAAAAGATTCCAACCTTTCTGTTATAGACACTGATTTTAAAGATGTGGTTATAAAGGCAAAGAAGGAAGAGATACCAATTATTTCTGTAGAGCCAAAAGAACTTATTTTTACAGCTGTTGGTGAGTTAAAGGAGATAAAGATCAAAAACATTGGAGAAGGAACACTGAAAGGCACGATAACACCGCTTGATGAATGGATTGTTGTTAAAGAGAGGGAATTTGAAGGAGACACCACTGTTGTTGTAACAGTTATAAAAGAGTCAGACAAAGAGGGTTCCATAAAGATAGAGAGTAATGGAGGAAACTACACTGTTAAGGTGAGATTTAAGAAACCAGAAGAGGTTAAGAAAATTATAAAACTTCAGATTGGTAATCAAACTGCTTATGTGGATGATGAGCCGAAACTACTTGAATTTCCACCATTTATTGAGAATGATAGAACCATGGTGCCACTAAGATTTATTGCAGAGGAAAGAGGTGCAAAGGTTTTATGGTTCGCAGATGAGAGTAAAGCTGTGGTTGTCTACAAGAACATTTTTATAGAGCTCTGGGTGGATCAAGGAAAAGATTATATAAGGGTTAACGGCAAGTTTTATAAAGTTGATGTTGCACCATACACCTATCATGATAGAACAGTAGTTCCAGTGAGGTTCTTTGCAGAATTTATGAATGGGAAGGTTGACTGGATAGGAGAAACCCAGACAGTCATAATAACCTTTACAGGTTAGCTTGTTTTTTCTTCTTAAACATGCTATCCTTTAAGATTGTTAGACGAAAGGAGGATTAAGATGGCAGAACCGAAAAAGAAAAAGAGCAAATCAAGAACAAGAATGAGAAGAGCAAAGTATTATAGAATGAAAGAGCTTACTCTTGTAGAGTGTCCTCATTGTCATGAACTTATTCTACCCCATAGAGTTTGTCCCTACTGTGGATACTACGCTGGAGAAGAAGTTATCGTAAAAGAGGCTGAAGAGGAGTGAACAAAGTAATAATTGATGCGATGGGGGGTGATTATGCCCCCCTTGAAGTTGTTCTTGGTGCATCTCTTGCAAGGAAAGAATTTGGCATAGATTCTATACTTGTTGGAAAGAGGGAGGAGATAAGAAAAATATTAGAAGAGGTGGGAGAGGATTTTGAAATTGTAGATGCAAGAGATGTGGTCACAATGGAAGATAAGCCAGTCCATGCTTTTAGAAAGAAGAAAGACTCATCTATAAATGTTTCTATGAATCTTCTTAAAGAGAAAAAAGGATGTGCAGTTGTCTCTGCAGGAAATACAGGAGCAGTTCTTACCTCTTCCTATTTTATTCTTGGAAAGATTGAGGGAGTGGTTAGACCCACTCAATCTGCTATAATACCCACCGTCTCTGGTTTTCTTGTTCTTGTGGATGCTGGAGCAAATGTTGATGCAAAGAGCGACAATCTTGTAGAATGGGCAAAAATGGGTAAAGTTTTTTCAAAGCTTGTGAGCGGAAAAGAGAAGATAAAGATAGGACTATTAAACATTGGAGAAGAAGAGGAGAAAGGAAACGATGTCACAAAGGAAGCTTATAAGCTTCTTAAAGATGCATTTCCTTCTGAATTTGAAGGCAACATGGAGGGTAAAGACTTTCTTACAGGAAAATTTGATCTCTGTGTAACTGATGGATTCACAGGGAATATAGCACTTAAAACCCTTGAAGGTGAGGCAAGTCTTTTTTTAAACATTATAAGAGGAATTTTTAAGAAAAACATAATTACAAATATTTCATGGCTACTTGTGGGGAAAGAATTTAAAAGAGAGTTCTCAAAATTTGACTATGAGATTTATGGGGGAAGTCCAATTCTCGGTATAGATGGGGTTGTAATAGTTGCTCATGGAAGAAGCAAGAGAAAAGCAGTAAAAAATGCTATAAAGATGGCAAAGGAACTTTCAGATAAGGGGCTTATTGAGAAATTAAGGAATGAAATCTCTCATTAGAAAATTAAGGGAGGAATTTGGATTAGAAATAAGGGACGAAAAAATTATAAAGATCGCCCTGACACACACATCATTTAAGGAATATAATGCCCCTATTAACTTTGAAAGATTGGAATTTTTGGGTGATTCTGTAGTAAACCTTCTTGTTTCAGAATATTTATTTAAAAGGTATCCAAACGAGAAGGAGGGAGAACTTTCAAAGAAGAGATCCTATATTATAAGTGAGAAAAATCTCTCTTACCTTGCAAAAAAACTTGAGCTTAATGAATTCATTCTTCTTGGAAAAGGTGAGGAGTTGGATAGGGGTAGAGAGAAGGAGAGAATAC
>QMOO01000193.1 GCA_003648245.1 Caldisericota bacterium | reverse complement strand
TCTCTCCTTCATCTGTTTTAAAACCTTACCAAGAACCTTTGCTCCCTCAACATAGGGAGTGCCAACAACTTCTTCGTTCTCTTTCTTTAAAAGAAGGACTTTATCAAAGACAACCTCACTTCCCTCATCATATGGAAGTTTCTCCACCTTTAATGTATCGCCTTCTTTAACAAGATACTGCTTTCCACCTGCCTCTATAATTGCAAACACCTTAACCTCCTTCATGTCTATAGTTCAACATCTTATTATTCTACAATAAGTTTACCATAAATCAAGAGGATATCTGAATTTCCAACCCATAATGAATTTATGTGTTTCTGAGTTTATTTAACTTACCTCACCTCCCCCCATACTTAATATTTACCCCCTCTCTCCTATCATTAAAGAGAAGACTACATCTCCCAGATGAATACCAGTCAAAGGTAAGGTGGTATCTCCTATCTGCATAGTATCCAGACATGAAGTTTCCTGTATCCCTTAACCTGTCAAATGGTATCCAACCTGTAGTGTATCCTCTATCAGGTATCCTTAGTAACCACCTCCTTCCCTCTCTATCTACAAAGAACTCAAAGTATCCTGTTCTTGTTGCTGTTCCCTTTATTAATGGAATCATCTCAACACTTATCTCTGGTTCTACATCGGCATATTTCCTTACAAAGGTATAATCAACTTCAGTTTTCCCTTTATAATAGAATGCCAGTCCCCCACCATTCTCCCCCACCACAATAACAAGCTTTCTATTCGATCCAAGGGAAGTTGATGTAGAAGTATCCACCTCAGTTTGACCATCTTCTTCTCTAACAACTTTTATTTCAAATTTTGTTCCATTAGAGAATAAAGTTTGTGTCATTTTGAGCCATTTATCTATAGAATCTGAATAAAAAGGTCCGTTGGGATATTGATACTTAATATGTGATATTGGATTCTCAGTTTTATCTTTTTCCATTATAAAGTAATCTCCAACTCCAATATTTTCTATTTTGTGTCTGATTCTATTTATACCATTAGGATAAGAAGTATGTTCCCAGCTATACTTAGGGAAAGGATGTACTTTAGCTTCGATTTCCCAGATAAATTCGTTATACTCATCAAAGTTTCTTTTTGATTTTATATAAGCATAACCTCTATCATTTAAGTAACTACTGGAAGATAAAGAGATTCTACCATTTGAAACATCTATCCTTCCTATACCTCCTATAAATCCAATTCCCTTATCCCACTTACCTGTATTAACACTTCCTCCCTCAAAATCATCAAAGAAGATGAAGGTACTATCTCCATCTCCTGCCCACCATCCTGATGTCGGATTGTCTGGATCTGTATGCCATCCAATTCCTGAGATAGAAGGATTTCCATAGTACATATATATGTATTTAATTCCCACAGGAATGTCCGGTACTTTAACCCATATTGTTGCCTTCCTATTCTCATAATCCCACTTCTCTATCCAGTAAGGAAGAAGCGTTTCTCCATCATCTTCTGTGAATCTTACAACTCTTGCATCAGGTTGAACATTATTCCAGAAATCTGTGAGAGTTGGATCCATTTCAACCTTTATCTGGTAATCTGTGAGTGCTGTTGAATCTACCTTATTATTATCAATCTTTACAAAGTAATAACCACTCCATCCTGAAAGCCCATATGCTGATTTTATAGACTTGTTATATACTCCAAGACCTAAAGATATAGATAGAAACACCATAAGAAGAATTAAAATAATCCTTCTCATACTACACCTCTAAGCCTTTTTTATTCTTGTTAAAAAAATACATCAAAATGACAATTTTGTCAAGAGTCAAAGCCGTATGCTGCATTTGATTATTTTCACCAACAGGTTAGTGATCTCTCCTCTATTTTTATAAATTACAATAATCTCTTTAAACTAATTTGATATTCTTTTACAGCACAAAAATATTATCAGGAAATTGAGTTTTTAAATTTCATGGGAAGGAGCACCCGGGGAATAAAAGTAAAAGAGGGGTAAAGATATACTCTTCCAGATGGTGCCATTCTACCTGTGAGTTCATCTCTTACAGGAGATATATGAATGGTTATTGTGTGATTCTCTGTCGTTCCAGCCCACCTTTCGTTAAAAAGGTCATAAACTGGAACACCTTCTTTAATATAGGGTGAATTCAAAGATAAACTCACCTCATTCTGCCACTCCCAAACAGCAACAAAACCGTTGGTGTAGTATCTTATATAACCTCCATCTATATTTTCATATCCATCCCCAAGAGGCTTACCGAGATCATAAAAATAAATTTTGTTCTCTTCCAGGGAGTTATCAAAAGGAACTTCAGTGTAGGATATAAAGTTATAAAGTTTTGATAAAGCATATCCAAAAAATATTGCATTCTTTGGTATTTTGGGTTTATAAACAGTTATTTCATCCCTCTTTTCCAGGGGAATGAATTCCGGTGCTGCATAGTTCATACAGATAAAATTTTTAAAGGGTTCTTCAAATTTAGCCCTTAAAGAGTTAAGAAAATCAAGGTAGTAAAGCGTATCTTTAAGAGAACCAGTCATAATACTCTCACTCACAGGATAGTATATGGTCTGTGGAACCTCAACAAAGCCCATTCCTTCAACATAAAGGACTTTTCCGAAATAGCCATAATCTGTTCCATAGCTCTCTGTCATATCATAATCAACCCATCTAAGTACATTGTTTTTATTTCTAAACCCTTGATTGGTAACAATGATCATATCATCGGTTCTTTCTCTTAAAGTTTGGTAGAATTCGCCCACTGAATCAGGATATGTTTTATCCGGGTGTCTTATGTTAAAAGTC
>QMOO01000192.1 GCA_003648245.1 Caldisericota bacterium | reverse complement strand
TTTCCTTCAAATTCTTAAACTCCATGAATGAATCCGGGAGAGAGGCGGCACTGAATACAACAAGGGTTTTATCCTTTATACTGAAAGAAGTAATGGGTTGTTCTCCCATGGGGAGAACTGTAAATATAACAATTAATATAGTGATCACAATTAGCCTCTTATTAATCTCTTTTTCCAAATTCACCTCCAAAGATAAATTTATTCTATCAAATTCTCTAATTGTCTTATAATCTCATTGGAGATAGACTCTTGCTCACCTCCTATTAGAACGTCAGTACCAATTATAGTATCTCCTTTTAAATATATTACAACATGTCCCACTCTTATTATTTTTTCATATTCAAATATTATCTTTAATAAATTCAAATTAAAAGGCACCTCTTTATGTTTTTCCGACACAAAAATCATTACAAAAGATACTTCAGTTTTTCTTAGTGATTTCATAATATAATCTTTCCATTCTTCAACATTCTTTAAGTCTTTTAAAGGTAACATAAATTTTATCTCCAATTTGTGATTTGTTTTTAATATATCCTCCATAATTTCTTTAATTTCTTGATCATAAAGAACGCCACATTTTATTTTTCCCTTTTTTAAGAATCCGAAAACTTTTTTTGTAAGTGTGCCAAAATCTATCTTTCCCTTCTCAAAGTATTTACTTATCCCTATAATTTTTCTTTTCTCCATGGCAGAATAGACAAATATCGGGGTTTTCTGAAACTCCTCTTTCTTCCTTATCTCTTTTATTATCTCTAAACCTGAATAATCAGGGAGAACAATGTCTATAAAAATAATTTCTGGAATGAGTTTATTTAGAATTGAGTAGGCCTCCTCCCCTGTCTTTGCAATATAAATTATCTTTCCCTCTCTTTCAAATATGTCTTTTATTAGCTCTACATCTTCAGGATTATTTTCAATTATCAACACTGAATTTTCCTTAAAGCCTTCCTCCGTCTTTTTAAGAGGTGGAAATCTTTTTAAAGGAATAATAACACGAAATACACTACCTTTATCTAATTCACTCTCTACTGAAATACTTCCTCCCAGAATCTCAACCAACCTTTTTGTTATGGATAATCCAAGACCTGTACCCATTTTCGGTAAAATAGTCTCAAATGGCTCAAATATTCTATTAATTTTATCTTTTGGTATCCCTTTACCTGTGTCTTTTACTTCAATCAAGATTCTCTCCCCGTCCTCAATATATTTAAACTCTATATATCCCCTATCAGTGTATTTAACAGCATTGTCAAGGAGATTAATTATTATTCTTTTCAGCGCATCGTAGTCAGAATATATCTCCTTTGTCTTAGTATTTACATCCAAACGAAACTCTAACTCCTTTTCTTGGGCAAGGGGAAGAATGGTATCTTTAACACTCTTAATAAGAAGTTCTTGATCTATAATCCCAAGTATGGGTCTCCTTCTTTTTGCTTCAAGCTTGGCACTCTCTAAAAGTTCATCAATTAAGCTTATGAGATGCCTGCCTGAAGTTTGTATTTTATAAAGAATCTCTCTTTGTTTATCTGAGATTTCACCATAAGCTTCAATAATTAACATTTGTGTGAAACCAAGAATAGCATTAAGAGGTGTTCTTAAATCATGAGATACCATGTTTATAAAGTTTATTTTAGCCATGTTTGCCTCTTCAAGTTCTTTTATAGTCTCTTTCAATTTTGTATCTTGATCTATTTTAATAAGAAGTAAGTTTATTACGGTAGACAACAACAGGCTTAGTTTCTCGGTAATTTTCTCCAAAGTCCCTTCTCTGCTTCCCAATATTCCAAATACGATGGGTCTAATTTTGGGAACTACAAATTCTAAAGATATGGGTTTTATAAGTTTTAAATCATTTATCTTTATCTTGTCCTGTTTCAGGAATTTATCTTTAAACAAATCTATTAATTCTTTAGGAGTTCGAATATCTTCTATTTCAATAATCTCATTTACAGTTTCTTTCTTAACTATATCCACTAATTCATCTCTTTCTATCCCAAAAACTGATTGTAAATAAAAGAGGTCTTCGTCTTTCTTCCATATATACCAAACTCCAAAATCATATCCTTTAAGCTTATTCTTTAAAACAGAATTTACAGCATTGAATAATTCTTCGTCTGTTTTAGCTCTAATACCTCTCAAAAAAATAGCTAATACAAGCTCCATACCTTCTATATATGTGTTTAGTGCTTTCGTTCTCTCGTTTATTATTCTTTCCCTCATCAAAATTTCTCTATTTATTACCTTAAGAGAGTAATTCAAGCCCTCCTCTATTACACCGAACTCATCTTTCCCCGGGATTATTCTTATGTCTTTAAGTATATTGCCCTCTGCGATTGCTTTGCTAATCTCTGTTATTTTTTTAAACCGTTTTTCCAGATTCTTGTAGGATACAAAAACAAAGAGCATAGCAATTAAAGCTGCGAGCGTAAAGAAAGCGACACTTCTAAATATAATAATTGGTAGTACTTGAGAATTTATCTGACTATCTGGATAAAAAAGTAAAAAAGTAACATCTTCGTTGTGAAGCGGTATCCTAACATAAACAACCCTATTTAAAAAATCTATGTCATCTAAATTTCTTGGTCCATTGGCTTCTTGAGACCAATAGAATGGTGTATTTTCAAAGTACAGTGCTCCATAAATTTTACCAAATACACCCTCTCTGGACTTATGTAAAAAACCCTCTATCTCTTCCAAAATAAAGGAATTCTTTATCTCAAGAACCAGAAATTCATCTTCTTTCAATTGTTTTACATAGAAAATCTTTAAAATCTCTCCCTCTTTTTTAAAATTTAGCCCC
>QMOO01000191.1 GCA_003648245.1 Caldisericota bacterium | reverse complement strand
ACGGCTTTTACCTTAATGTGGATAATTACCCGAAGGAAGATTTGAGTGAGAGTGAAATCCAGGCAATGACTGAAGCACTTATGGATGAATACAAAGCAAGAGATTTTTACACCCTTGTAATAGAGAAATTCGGGAAAGTAAATCCCTTTGCAAACATAAAGAGAGCAGAAGAGATGCACATAGATTCTCTTAAAAATCTTTTTGAAAAGTATGGTCTTCAGGTTCCAGAGGACACCATGATGGATAAAGCTAAAGAGTTAATGAAGAGTGTAGATGATATTAAAGATGCATCCATTAACAACCACCTTAAAGCCTTTGAAAGGTGTGCTGAAGGCACAATGGGGAAAGGTGGATACGGTAAGGGAGAGAGTAATGAAAACTGTGGATGTGATGAAGAATATAATGAAGGAGGAAAAGGTTGCAGGAGAGGTAGAGATTAATTTAACCAAGTAAGATTAAGGGCTTCCATATGGAAGCCCTTTTTTATTTTTATAAGATTTAATAAAATAGATTAGAAAGGAGAAAAAATGAAGGGAGAGTTTAATGGTATCTTTGTACCACTTATAACACCATTTAAAGAGAATGGGGAGATAGATTTTGACGGTTTTGAAAATATACTTAACTTCCTTATCCCGAAGGTTCAGGGTTTCTTTGTAAACGCAACCACAGGAGAATTCACTTCCCTTACATTAAAGGAGAGAAAGAGGATAATGGTTTTTGTAAAAGAAGTTACAGGAAAAGATGTGAGACTACTTGCCAATGTCTCTTCCACTTCCTTTGAGGAAGTTAAAGAATTCATAAATCTTGCGAAAGAACTTGAATACGATGCCATTGTTTCACCACCCCCATTTTATCTTATTCCAGACAAAGAGGGGATTAAAGATTATTTTCTCTCCATAGCAAGAATTTCAGAGATGGGCACAATTATCTATAACATTCCTTCATGCACAGGTTACAGTATCAGTGTGGATTTAATAAGAGAACTTGCCCTCAGCGAGGAGAAAATTATAGGAGTAAAGGCAACAATAGATAGTCTTAGCTACATAAAAGACTTAATACTCAAGGTAAAAAAAGAGAGGGAGGATTTTTCAGTTCTCACAGGGCTTGGTTTTTATCTATCTTCCACCCTTATTCTTG
This sequence comes from Caldisericota bacterium, assembly GCA_003648245.1. Next base: position 1,690 of record QMOO01000191.1, on the reverse strand, counting down.
GTGGTGATGGAGGAATTCTTGCTTTATCCCATATTGCCCCGGACACCCTGAAGAGTATTATTAAAAACTTTGAGGAAGGAAATCTTTCTTCCTTTAGAAAAAATACTGAATTTATAACGAGGTTATCAGATATATATAGATTTGGAACCTCTTTTGCTTCAAGTATTAAGATTGCTCTAAAACTTATGGGATTCCCAATTTCAACATATGTAAGAAAACCTCTTGTTGTGGATGATGAGGAAGCTACTCTAAATATAGAAAGAATCTTAAAGGAACTAAAGATTATAGATTAGGGTATCATATGGAGTGGAATTTTTTCAGTGTATCCATCTAAATATTTTACTGTTATGTTTAAGTCCTCATCCATATCCACTCCATAGACTTCAACAAGTTCTCCGCTTTTTATGATTTTAAATGGTTTATCAAACACCCTGTATTCATTCACAAGCTCAGAGACAATTTCTTTTCTAAGTTTATAAAAATTAGAAATAATCTCTTTATAATGAAAAACAATCCTCATCAATAATAAATCAATAAAATAAAATCTTTTTGTATCAAGAAAAGTTGATGTGGGAGTTTTAAGAAAACTCCCTTTAAAATCCTCTTCATTCAAATTTACATTTAAACCAATCCCTATCACCTCTCCAATGAGTTTATCTTTAAAAATTCCTTCACTTATTATCCCGCATACCTTCCTATCATTTATGTATATGTCATTTGGAATCTTTATATTTACCCCATGAACCCCTAATTCTTTAAGTGTTCTTCCCACAGATAGAGCAGAGAGGAGTGGAAGAGCGTATATAGATTTAAAAGGTTTTTCCGTTAGTGAAAACCATAAACCTCCTCTGTTAGAGACCCATAAACTCCCCTTCCTTCCTCTTCCTTCGGTCTGAATGGAGCTTACCACTAAAGTATTCTTAGAAAAGTTCTTTTTCAAAAACTTCTGTGTTGAAGGAAGAATCTCAAATAAGAATAGATTGTAGGGAATGTTTATAAGGTTAAGATTAAACTCTGAGAAGACATCTCTTTTAAAGGAAAAATCTTCAATTTTTTTAACATCTTTCGAGGATTTAACAGTAAATAACTCACATACCTTCTTTCCTCTTTCAGGATCAATAAATTCCCCCTCTACTTCAAGAAGTGGTACTATAACAAAATTTCTATCTCTGTATTCTTTATGTGGAATTTTTAAATCCTCTTCCTTAAGAATAACATCTTCATAGAATATAATATCCACATCTATCTCTCTTGGTCCCCATCTGAATCTTTCTCTTCTCCCCATCTCTTTCTCCACCTTCTTTATAAAGAAAAGAAGGTTTCTTGGATTAAGACCTGTTTCTCCAGAGACTACCACATTGAAAAATTTGTTCTGCTTCCTGTATCCCCATGGCTCTGTTTCGTAAAGAGATGAAACTTTTTCTATATGAATCTTCTCCCTTAGTTTTGAAATGGTTTTTATAATTGTTTTTCTTCTATCTCCAATATTGCTTCCAAGAGAGAGAACAACTTTCATTCTTTACTCTTCAATGTAAAAAGCGTTATCTCTGGGGGACACATGAATCTGATGGGAAAAACTGAAAGTCCTATACCTCTATTTACATAGAGCTTTCCCCATTTCGTTTCATACATTCCCCTTATGTAATTTGTTTCTGTGGGAGCCCAGAAAGGTTTAACGAAAGGAATGTTT
>QMOO01000190.1 GCA_003648245.1 Caldisericota bacterium | reverse complement strand
TGCAGTTGAAGGTGGTATTATAAGTGGTCTTTTTTTTATAATTATTTTCTGTAATATTAATCGTCTAAAAATAGTTAAAATACTTGATTTACTTTCAGTTTTTGTTCCTCTTGGACAGGCAATAGGAAGAATTGGTTGTTTTCTAAATGGTTGCTGTTATGGGAAAAAAACAAATTTTATTTTTGGAGTTAAATTCCCCCATCTTCCTTACAAAGTCCATCCTACAGAACTTTATTACTCGTTTTCTTATTTTATCCTTTTTTCTTTTCTTTTCCTTCTTTATAAGAAAAAAGTAAAAGAAGGTATCATTTTCTCAACTTATCTTATTTCTTTTGCTCTTATAAGATATCTTATTGATTTTTTGAGAGGAGATTTAAAAAATACTTTTCTTTCTTTATATCCAACGCAAATTGTTGCAATTCCACTATTTTTCTTTGGTGGAGTTTTGTTTATAATATTTTCTTATAGAAAGGAGGAAGAAGATGGCAAAGTTGATTTTTAACTATCCATTTATGAGAAGAGAATATGACCTTGAGAAGTTTGATAAGAATGAAATTTATGTTGGTAGAATTGAAAAAAACGATATTACAATTCCTGATTATAAACTATTTAAAAAATTACCAGTGGCTGACCAACGATTCTATGCAAAAGACCTTATAAAAGTTTCAAGAGTTCATGCAAAATTTACAAAACAGAGAAATAAATGGTTTATAGAAGATGTAGGAACAAAGGGGGTTGGGAGTAATTATGGAACATTTGTAAATGAAGCACGACTTGAAGTATTTAAACAATATCTACTTCAGAATAATGATAAGATAAAGTTTGGACCTATTAACTGTGCTTTTGTGGAAGGAACAGAAGAGTGAAACTTTTTTGACAATATCCCCATCTAAAAAAGAAAAAAGAGGTGAAAAAATGAATCTTGAGAAATTTACAATAAAAGCACAGGAAGCAATAATGAATTCACAGGGGATTGCGCAGGAGAGAAATCATCAGGCAATAGATACTTTGCATTTATTATATTCTTTGATTGAAAATGATGAGACAATACAGGGAGTCCTTGCACAGATGAATATCAAAATTGATATTTTACGAGAAGATATTGAAAGAGAGTTGAGAAAAATTCCTGAAGTTTTCACTTCTTCTCAAGGTTCTGTTTATATAACACCTGCTTTAAATCAGGTTTTTTATACTGCAGGGAAAGAAGCAAAAGTGTTTGGTGATGAATATATAAGCGTTGAGCATCTTTTGATTGCTTTAAGTGAGGTTAACTCTCCTGCAAAAGATATCCTTAAGAAATATGATATTTTCAAAGAACGACTTATAAAAATAATTGAAAACTTAAGGGGAGGAGAAAAAATAAAAGATAAAGATGCTGAAAGTAAATATAAAGTTCTTGAAAAATTTACAAGAGACCTGACAGACCTTGCAAGAAAAGGGAAACTTGACCCTGTTATTGGAAGAGATGAAGAAATAAGAAGAGTTATACAGGTTTTATCAAGAAGGACAAAAAATAACCCTGTTCTGATAGGTGAAGCAGGGGTTGGTAAAACAGCGATTGTTGAAGGACTTGCAAGAAGAATTGTTTCAGGAGATGTTCCTGAAAATCTTAAAAATAAAAGGATTCTTGCCCTTGACCTTGGTTCTCTTGTTGCAGGGACAAAATATAGAGGTGAATTTGAAGACCGTCTGAAAGCACTTCTTAAAGAGATTGAAAAAAGAGAAGATGAAATAGTCCTTTTTATAGATGAATTACATACACTTGTTGGTGCAGGAGGTGCAGAAGGAGCGATTGATGCTTCAAATATGTTAAAACCATCTCTTGCAAGAGGACTTTTGAGATGTATTGGAGCAACAACACTTGATGAATACAGAAAACATATTGAAAAAGATAGAGCACTTGAAAGAAGATTCCAGCCTGTCTTTGTTAAAGAACCTACAGTTGAAGAAACAATTTCAATATTAAGGGGCTTAAAAGAAAGGTATGAGGTCCATCATGGAGTTAAAATTACAGATAGTGCAATTGTTGCAGCAGCAGTTCTTTCTAACAGGTATATTACCGACAGGTTCCTTCCAGATAAAGCAATTGACCTTGTTGATGAAGCAGCAAGTAAATTGAGAATGGAAATTGATAGTATGCCTGAAGTTCTTGATGAGATAGAGAGAAAGATAACACAACTTGAAATTGAAAAACAAGCACTTAAAAAAGAAACAGGAGAAGAAATAAAACAGCGTCTTGAGAAAATTGAGAAAGAACTTGAAAATTTGAAAAAAGAAAGAGAAAAATACAGAAAACAATGGAAAACAGAGAAGGAAATTGTTGAAAAAATGAGGCATATAAAAGAGCAGATTGAAATTGCAAGAGGAATTGTTGAAAAGGCAGAAAGAGAAGGGGACCTTGATAAAGCAGCAGAGTATAAATATGGTAAACTCATAGAACTGCAGAAACAACTTAAAGAAGAAACCAGAAAATTAAAAGAAATACAGAAAAAAGGAAGTTCACTTGTTAAAGATGAAGTTACCGAAGAAGATATAGCAGAAATTGTTTCAAAATGGACAGGAATCCCTGTATCAAGAATGCTTGAAAGTGAAAAAGAAAAATTACTCCATATGGAAAGTCGTCTTAAAAAAAGAGTTGTTGGGCAGGACCACGCAATTGAAGTAGTTGCAAATGCAATAAGAAGAAGCAGAGCAGGACTTTCTGACCCAAATAGGCCAATTGGTTCATTTATTTTCCTTGGACCAACAGGAGTTGGTAAAACAGAACTTGCCAAAGCACTGGCTGAGTTTCTGTTTGATGATGAAAATGCAATGGTTCGGCTTGATATGAGTGAATAT
>QMOO01000189.1 GCA_003648245.1 Caldisericota bacterium | reverse complement strand
TTGGTAGCCATTCCAACAGCAATTCCAGAAGAGCCATTTATCAATAAATTTGGAATTTTACTTGGAAGAACAACTGGTTCAATTAAGGACTCATCAAAATTTGGAATAAAGTCAACCGTGTCTTTATCAATATCAACAAGTATTTCCATAGCAAGATGTGTAAGACGTGCTTCTGTGTATCTCATAGCAGCAGGAGGGTCTCCATCAATTGAACCAAAATTTCCCTGACCATCTATAAGTGGATACCTTAAAGCAAATTGTTGTGTCATTCTTGCAATTGATTCATAAATTGCTGCATCTCCGTGAGGATGATATTTCCCCATTACTTCTCCAACTATTCTTGCTGATTTTTTAAATGCCTTCCCGGGTTCAAGCCCGAGTTCAAGCATACCATAAAGAATTCTTCTATGGACTGGCTTTAACCCATCTCTAACATCAGGTAAAGCTCTACCTACTATAACACTCATAGCATAGTCAAGATAGGACTGCTTCATTTCTTCTTCAACACCGATGTTTATTATTTTTTTCTCTTCCATTTTCACCTTCCTTAAATATCAAGATTTTTAACCTCTCTTGCAAACCTTTCAATAAATTCTCTTCTTGGCTCAACAGCATCTCCCATTAATGTGGTAAAAATTTCTTCTGCCTTAACCGCATCTTCAATTGTAACTCTTTTTAATATTCTTTTTTCAGGAGCCATTGTGGTCTCCCATAACTGGATTGGGTTCATTTCTCCAAGTCCTTTATATCTCTGTATGGATAAACTTTTTTTACCTTTTTCCTTTAAAATTTCAAACATCTCAACAAGAGAATATCTTTCTTCTTCATTATTTTTAAAAATAAAAATTTTCTCAAATATCTTTGCAGGGGATATTTTTAATTCTTTAAGTTTTTTAAAAATTTTTTCTATATGGCTTTTTTCATATATCTCAACCATTTTATAATCACTTTTTTCATCTGAGAAAAGGTCTATTTCTTCTCCTTCTTTCCCAAGAAATTCAGAAAGACGGTTATCATCTTCAAAGAAATATTCTTCTCTATTTTTATATTTTAGATAATAAGCAGGAATTTTATCGTTTTTGTTGTAAAACTCAATCAATTTTTTAAAATTTATCCCTTTATTCTCTACTGTTTTTATCAATTAATTTAAATTTTTACTTATTTCAAGAAGTTCTTCTATATTACCTTTAAAGTCCTGTTTTTTTGAATTATGAGATATCTTTAAATCTATGTTTTCAGTTGCAAGATTTATTAATATATTCTCCATTTCTTTTTCTGTTTCAACATAGAACTCTTTTTTACCTTTCTTGACTTTATAAAGGGGGGGTTGAGCAATATAAATATATCCCTGTTTTATTAAATCCGGCATTTCTCTATAAAAAAATGTCAAAAGCAATGTCCTTATGTGAGAACCATCAACATCAGCATCAGTCATTATTATTATTTTCTTATATCTAACTTTTGAAATATCAAAATCATCACCAACTCCCCCGCCAATTGCACTTATAATCATCTTTATTTCATCATTGTTTAAAACCTTATCAATTGATGCTTTTTCTGTATTTATAATTTTCCCTTTTAAGGGAAGTATTGCCTGAAAATTTCTGTCCCTACCCTGCTTTGCACTTCCACCTGCAGAATCACCCTCAACAATAAAAAGTTCCCTTACTTCCGGGTCTTTTGAAGAACAATCAGCAAGTTTTCCCGGTAATGCCCCTGTTTCTGCAAGTTTTTTCCTGGTTATGTCTCTTGCTCTTCTCGCTGCTTCTCTTGCTTTAGCAGTAGTAATACATTTGTTTAATATTGCTCTTGCTGGTTCTGGATTTTCTTCTAAAAAGGTGAGAATCTGTCCAGAAGTTATACTATCAACAATAAATCTTATTTTTGAATTCCCGAGTTTTGTTTTTGTCTGTCCTTCAAACTGCGGCTCTGGAAGTTTTATGCTTATGACAGCAGCCAGCCCCTCTCTTACATCTTCACCTGTTAAACTTATTTTCTCCAACAATCCATTGTTTTTCCCATACTCATTTATTGCTTTTGTTAAGCCACTTTTAAATCCAGTAAGATGAGTTCCACCCTCTTTTGTGTTTACATTATTGGCAAAAGAAAGAACTGTTTCACTATATCCATCATTATATTGAAAAGCAAATTCAAACTCTATATCATCTTCAACTTTTTTCCCATAAAATGGATTATCAAAAAGGACTTTTTTGTTTTTATTTAAAAACTTAACAAAAGAAACAAGACCTCCATCAAATTTATATTTTTCTTTGAAATTTTTTCTTTCATCTTCAAAAACAATCTCAATTCCACCGTTGAGAAAAGCAAGTTCTTTCAATCTACCAGAAAGTATATTCTCATCAAACTCAATTGTTTCAAAAATTTCCACATCTGGTTTAAATGTTACTTTTGTTCCTGTTGTTTTTGTTCTCCCTATTACTTTAACTGGACTTTTAGGAACACCTTTTTCATATCTTTGATGATAAACCTTCCCATCTCTCTTGACTTCAACTTCAAGATATTCAGAAAGAGCATTTACAACAGAAACACCAACTCCATGAAGCCCTCCTGATACTCTGTAAACTTTCCTATCAAATTTTCCACCGGCATGAAGAACTGTCATAACAACTTCAACTGCCGGTCTTTTCTCTGTTTTATGCATATCAACAGGAATCCCTCTTCCATTATCCTCCACTGTTACACTATTATCAGAATGAACAACCACTTTAATTTTCGTGCAGAAACCAGCCATTGCTTCATCTATACTGTTATCAACAACTTCATAAACAAGGTGGTGTAGTCCTCCAATAGAGGTATCCCCGATGTACATTGCTGGTCTTTTTCTT
>QMOO01000188.1 GCA_003648245.1 Caldisericota bacterium | reverse complement strand
TTTCTTGATTTTACACACGATAGAGACTTTACATTCTTTGATTCCGTGGGGAAGGTTGTTCATACAGATATGACAGATCCATACTGTTCGGAGATGAGAGAGGTTATAAAGAATGTTATAGAGAAAGAAGGGGTAAGGTTCCACTTTAAAGGAACATATGTTGCCATGAATGGACCAAGATATGAATCAAGGGCAGAGATAAAGATGCTAAAGATTCTTGGTGGTGATATTGTTGGTATGACTGGTGTTCCTGAAGTTACCCTTGCTAGAGAACTGGGCTTGTGTTATGCCTCTATCGGGATAGTAACCAACTTTGCTGCAGGAATAACAGATGAAATGATAACCCATGAAGAAGTGAAGAGACTCATGGACGAAAAGAGTGAGATACTGAAGAAGATAATAATTGAGGTAGTTAAACTAATCCCAGAGGAAAGGCATTGTAACTGCAGGTTTGCACCAGGCGAAGTTTAACTCTTGTGTTATAATTCCTTTTAGTGAGAGTTCATACACTGGTTGTTGAGATAGGCTCAACTATTACAAAGGTATCTGCTTTCTCCTCTCTAAAGGAGAAAAATCCAAGATATTTAGGAAAGGGCATAGCAAAAACTACAGTTGATGAGGGGGATGTCACAAAAGGGCTTGAGAGAGCTATAGACGACCTAAAAAATAAACTTGGTGCAGATAAACTTACATGGACACATCTCTTTGGAAATTCCTCTGCTGCAGGCGGTCTTAAGATGACAGTTCATGGGCTTGTGCTTGAGATGACTGCAAAGGCAGCAAAAGAAGCAGCTCTTGGTGCAGGAGCCATTGTTAAACTTATAACTGCAGGACTTATAACTCCATATGACTTAAAAAAAATTGAGGAGATAAAACCAAACATAATCCTTCTATCAGGGGGCGTTGATTTTGGAGAGGATAGAATTGTTGTTGAAAATGCAAAAAGATTATCCACCATTTCCATTAAACCCCCTGTTGTATTTGCAGGGAATCGTGCAGTAAGAGATATAGTTAAGGATATATTTAAGAGTAAAGGTTTTAAAATATACATAACTGAAAATGTTTATCCTGAAATTGACAAGTTAAATATTGAGCCTGTAAGAAAGGTAATTCAGGGAGTTTTTGAAGAACATATAATCCATGCTCCAGGAATGGAAGAAATAAGGAATTGGGTTGAAGGGGATATAATACCAACTCCAGGGGCTGTGATGAATTCCTTTATGCTTCTCTACAAGGAAATAGGAGATATCATGGGGTTTGATGTTGGAGGAGCAACAACTGACGTTCACTCTGTTACAAAGGGTAAAAAAGATAAGGATTCTGTGGTTATATATCCAGAACCTATAGCCAAAAGAACTGTGGAGGGAGATCTTGGTGTTTATGTTTCTGCAAAGAATGTGCTTGATGAGATAGACCCTTTAAACAGAGAAGAGATAGAAAAGAAATTCAAACATCTTTCTCCAATTCCAGAGAAGAGGAGTGAAGTTAATTTGACAAAGAAGCTTGCAGAGGTTTGTGTAAAAACCGCTCTCTTAAGACATGTGGGGGAGGTAAGGTATCTTTATACTCCCACAGGAAAGATAAAGGCAATTTTTGGAAAGGATTTGAGGAATGTTAAATGGGTGGTTGGCACAGGGGGAGTTTTTACCCATATTCCATCAATGAAAACCTTTTTAAAAAGGCTGTTTAAAAATACTGAAAACGAAAGACTCCTTCTTCCCGAGAATCCAAAGATTCTTATAGATAAATACTACATCTTTTCCGCAATGGGCACTATCTCAAACCTTTATCCCGCAGGTGCAAAAAAACTCCTTCTTGAATCCCTTGGCTTCAAAGACAATTTATTTTAATTTATTTCCTACCTTCCCCCATACTTAATACCTATCCCCTCCCTTCTGTCATTAAAGATAAGACTACATCTCCCAGATGAATACCAGTTAAATTTAAGGTAATACCTTCTATCAGAATAGTATCCTGTCATAAAGTTTTCTGTATCCCTTAACCTGACAAATGGTATCCATCCTGTAGTGTATCCTCTATCAGGTATCCTTAGTAACCACTTCTTTCCCTCTCTATCAACAAAGAATTCAAAGTATCCTTCCCTTGGTACTGTTCCCTTTATCAATGGATCCTCTACATCCACCACCTTATCAGATACTGCAGTATTATTTGTTGTATCAGGATCAGTGGTATCTGATACAACCTCTGCCTCATTTATTATTGGATTGTAATCCATAACCTTTAATGTTATCTTTAATGTCTCCACCTCATCATCACTCATATCTCCTATACTCCATACTCCTGTATTTGGATTGTATACTCCCTTTGTTGATGTGTATGAAACAAACAGTAATCCCTCTGGTATCTCATCCATCACCCTTACATTCCTTGCATAACTTGGTCCATTATTCTTAACCTCTATTGTATACTCTATCTCTGTCTCAACAAGATTGGTATCCTTAGCTAGAGTCTTTGTTATTGAAAGATCTGCCCTTGTTATTACCCCCGTATCCTCTGTATCAGTATTATTACCCTCATCTGGATCCTCTGTATCTGATGACACAGAAGCAGTATTTGTTATAACACTTCCTTCTAAGGTTGAAGGATCCACAGTCCCCCTTATCTCCACTTCAAACTTCTCTCCATTGGGAAGTGTTCCTAAGTTGTAGGAACCACTCCATGAACTCCAATCACTCCAATCACCCCAAGTTGTTCCTCCGTTGGATGAGATTCTATATCTAAACTCAGGATTCTCTATCTCATCTGGTATATTGTCTGTAAGTGTTACATTCCTTGCATAACTTGGTCCATTGTTTGTTATAGTTATTGTGTATGTAAGAACCTCACCTGCAACCACTGGATCTGTATC
>QMOO01000187.1 GCA_003648245.1 Caldisericota bacterium | reverse complement strand
ACTGTTATATTAAAAATATATCTCTTGCTGATAGAAGTTTAATTTATGATTTTACAAAATCTGGAGAGTAAAGATGAAATTGGCTGAACAGGTAAAACATTTTATGCCTTCAGAATACAGTATATATAAACCAAGAATATGTTTTGTAGCAACTTACATTCCAAAAGAATGTGGTATTGCTACTTTTACTAATGACCTGTTAACCCATATTGATAAACATAATCCTTTAATCCCTTCGTCAGTTATTGCTTTGAATGGAAAAAACGAGACTTATAATTACCCAAAGGAAGTTAAAAAAATTATAAGGATGGAAATAAAAGATGATTATAAAAAAGCGGCTGAATTTGTTAATAATTCTGATATAGAAGTTATAAGTGTCCAGCATGAATTTGGCATTTTTGGTGGAGATATGGGAGAGTATATTCTGGATTTTTTAGAAAATTTAAAAAAGCCAGTTGTTATAACATTTCATACAGTTTTACCAAATCCGTCTTTTAAGGTGAGAGAAATTGTAAGAAAAATAGCATATAACTGCGATTCAATAGTTGTTATGACAAAAATTGGGAGGGATATTTTAAAAGAATATTATGGGATAACTCCAAGGAAGGTGGAAATAATTCATCATGGTGTTCCTTTTGTTTATTTAAGACCAACTGAATTTGCAAAGAAAAGGTTAGGACTTGAGAAGAATATAGTTCTTTCAACTTTTGGACTTCTCAGTAGAGGAAAGGGACTTGAATATGTTATTTATGCCTTACCTTCCATTGTAAGAGATTATCCTGAAGTTGTTTATCTTATAATTGGGCAGACACATCCTAATGTGAAAAAACAGGAAGGAGAATCATATAGAGAATTTTTGAAAAATGAAGCAGAGAGATTGGGAGTGGCAGAGAATGTAAAGTTTGTTAATAAGTTTTTATCTTTAGAAGAACTACTTGAATATCTTGAAGCAACAGACATTTATATAACACCTTATTTAAATCCAAATCAAATAACAAGTGGAACACTTTCTTATGCAGTTGGCTGTGGAAAGGTTGTAATATCCACTCCTTATCTTTACGCAAAAGATATTATTGAAGAAAAAAGAAGAGGTATGCTTGTTAAGTTCAGAGACCCCATAGAAATTGCTGATGCAGTTATTTATCTCCTTGATAATCCAGAAGTGAAAAAACAAATGGAAAGAGAAGCATATTCTCTTGGTCAGAAAATGACATGGGAGCAGGTATCCTGGGAATATCTCAAACTTTTATCCCAGGTAAGTCAAGGAAGAAAAGAGAAAGCATCTACATTTTTTGAAGATAGATTATTGCCTATTAAACTTTCTCATCTTGTCACTCTTACAGATGATGTAGGAATAATTCAGCACGCTACTTTTTCTATGGCAAACAGAAAAACAGGATATACAACCGATGATAATGCAAGGGCTCTTGTTGTTGCAGTTAAACATTATAATTTATCACAGGATGAAACAAGTTTAAGGTTAATAAATACTTATTTAAGTTTTATCTACTATATGCAAAAATCAAACGGTAAATTTCACAATTTTCTTGGATATGAGAGGAATTTTCTGGATAATGAAGGAGGAGATGATTGTTTTGGGAGAGTTATATGGGCTATGGGGCTTTTACTCTCTTCAGATTTTATTCATGAAAATATAAAAGGGGCTGCTTCCCACATTTTTTTAACCTCTTTGCCACAGATAGAAAATATTTTCTCATTAAGAGGGATAGCACTATGTTTACAGGGACTGAATTATTATTCAAAAGTTGAACCATCAGAAAAAACAATTTCTTTAATTGAAAAACTTGCAGACCGACTTGTTGAAGCATATAAGGTGACAGCAGGGAATGACTGGAAGTGGTTTGAAAATATTATAACCTATGCAAATGCAAAATTGCCTCTTGGACTTTTACTTGCCTATGATATTACAAAGAAAAACGAGTATCTTGAAATAGGACTTGAGTCACTTGAGTTTATAAAAAACATAACGATAATTGATAACAGATTTATACCCATAGGAAATAAGAAGTGGTATATTAGGGGTGGAAAGAGACCATATTATGACCAGCAACCCATAGAAGCAAGTTGTATGATTGAGGCATTGAAAGCAGGGATGAAAGTTACCGGAGAGAAAGAATATGGAGAAAATGCTTTAATAGTTTTTGACTGGTATCTTGGAAGGAATACAAAAGGAGAGATGATGTATGACCCAGTTACAGGTGGGTGTTTTGATGGATTAACTCCAAAAGGAGCAAATAGAAATCAGGGAGCAGAATCCACAATTTCCTATCTTTTATCCCGACTTGAGATTGAGGTTCTTTTATAATAATGTGTAGGACGGTCCTCCTCAAATGAGATTTGAGTTTATCACATTCGGATGTAAGGTAAATCAATATGAGACACAATTGCTAAAAGAAAATATCCCTTTTCTCTACAGGCAGAATAATGATGTTTGTGTAATAAATACCTGCTGTGTTACAGATAAAGTTGAAAAAGAAGTAAGAAGAGTAATAAGGAAGAAAATAAGAGAAGGTAAAGATGTCTGGCTTACAGGATGTTTTGTTAATAAAGAAAGAGAGAGAATTAAAGTAAATTTCCCTGATGTTAAAATTTTTGATAAATTTGCCTGTTTCAATAAAACAAGAATAATCAGTTTTTTTGAAAAGCATACAAGAGCATTTGTTAAAATTGAGGATGGATGTGAAAATAAATGTTCATACTGTATAATTCCACTTGTAAGAGGAAAAGTGAGTTCAAGAGATGAAAATGAAATTTTGGAAGAGATTAAAACTCTTGGCGGGAATGGGTATAAGGAAATTGTTCTTACAGGTGTTGACCTTGGTGCTTATGGAAAAGACAATGGGAAAAAACTT
>QMOO01000186.1 GCA_003648245.1 Caldisericota bacterium | reverse complement strand
GAATATAATAAGAATAAATAGAACCAAGAATTGTAGAAAGAAAATGGGAGTGTTAACAGTTAATTTAAAAAAGAATATGACAGTAGAAAATAAAAAATGGAGTGTTCTGGAATGTCAATCTGTTCACACGACTTGAGTCTGGGACAATTGATATTAAAAGAGATACACTGAAATGAAAATATTTTCTTTTAAACAAGAATATAACAATTTAACTTCTTTGGAGCAAATAGTCAGAGAGTTAAATTTACCTTCCGTATCTATTTCTTCCGGGGATATTTTTTCGGCTAAAGATTTAAAGGAAACGGATGTATTCATCTTCCCTTACGACGTTATAGGCAAAACTCATGGAGAAAGAACAGAGCCGGTTAAAGATTTTGTTAAGGAAGGAGGAATCTGCTGGATTATGAACCAAAGACAGAGAGGTTGGTATTCTCACTTCCTCCCACCGGAATTAGCAGATGTAGAATTAGAAAACAGATACATAGATCTGGATGCTTCCAGAATAAGGCTAAAGCCGTATATCTCACCCTGGATCTTAGAAAGAGAACATCCTATATACAATAAACCAAACTATATTGATGAAGGTGATTTTGTCTTCTGGAAGATTAAGGTCTTGGGTGACATCTATGAAACTACAGCAACTCATATAGTTTTTCTCCCTTCCACCTGGGATATCTTAGGTGGATTTGCTGACCAAAAGATAAAACTTAAAGATAGGGCGGCTCTTATAGCAGAGGCAAGGTATGGAAAAGGTCTTTTCTTCTGGACACAAGTTTTTTCTCCTGAGATTACATGGAGAGGACAAAAAGACTTTACAAAGCGATTCCTTCAGAACATACTTACTTATTTTCAAGATTTCAGAAAAAATAAGGTATTTAGAGTAAAGATAAAGCCAAAACCCTGGGCAATTCTATCTGGAGAAAAAATAAAGATAGAAATAAAGCCTAAAAAAGAGGTCAAGAGTGTAAATTTAGAAATTTTAACACCTAAGGGGAAGAAAGTTGAGACAAAAACTTTAGATTATACACCTTCTGAAGGTGGAACTTATAAAGTAAAAGCAAAGATCAAAGCAAAAGATGGGAGATTTACCTATGCCCATACTTTCTTTAAGGTAACCAAAGGTTTTACTCCGTTTCGTTTCCTTACCCATGTTCATTTCCAGACTGACTGGACTCCTGAACATTTAGGGACATTATATGGAATCTGCCGAAGGTTAAATATAGACGGAGTGGTTTTGGCGGAAGGTTACTTCTATTGGGATAGGAAACTTTCTTTAAAGATAAAGGCACAATTGAATCGGATAGATAACCCGGCAGTCAGATTTTTCCCGGGAGAAGAGATTCATCCTATGCATAATTATACTTTAGAAGAGGGAGGAACAAAGGAGGATAGCAGACGCCATGTTACTACAGTTGGCTATATGGGAATCTGTCCCTATGCCACAAAACGCTGGGATGAAAAGGATTTAGCCAGGATACATCAAAATAAGGGTATTGCTATTGTTGCACATCCACATTCCCAGCCTTGGTGGGTAGAACCTCAAGAAGGACATAACTTTGAGGCAATTGAAGTTGACAGAACAAATCCTAAAATCTGGGATAAAATGTTGAAAAAAGGGAAGGTAATAACAGGAATAAGCGGGTTTGATAATTTAGTTGAGCACAGATTTTTCTTCCGTTCGATTAATACTGGATGGTTTGATCAACCATTTGATCTTAATTCTCTAATTGATACTATCTTAAAGGGAAGAATTACCAAGATTATTACTTTCCCACATCAATTAAGGGCAAACAAGAACTATCTTTTCTTTTCTATTAATAATCAAATAACCGGAGGAACTGTCTATGCTGTAGATAAAGTAGAGTTACAGGTAAGGGTAAGGAGTCATTTGCCTTTGCGTTTTTTGAGAATAGTGAAGGACGGAAATAGAGATTATAAGAAGATAAAGGTAAATGCCAAAGTCATAAATTGTCAGTTTCAGGAAGAAATAAAGAGAGATACCTATTGGCGGATAGAGATAGATTGTCCAGACCAGTATTTTGAATATAGCTGTCCAACTTTCACCAATCCTATTTTCGTTAAGAAGATAAGAGGACCAAAAGGAAGTTATTTCTATTTTCAGAATCAGGCTCCTTTCTTTTTTAGCCAGGAAAAAGGAAGGTTCCTGGCTAATCTCACACAATTAAAAAGAGTAAAATTTCATGACAATATCTGGGAAATTTCATTCTTTGAGCCCGGTGAAGGGAAAATATTTATCGGTGTTGAAGATATAAAAGAAATTGAGTTGGATGGCAGGAAGAAGGCGGTAAGAAGAAGGCATAAAGGAGAAATAATTATTCCTTTCCTTAAAGGAGAACATAAAGTAAGGATAAAACTATAAAAATAAAAGTAAGCAATATTACTGACAATTTTAAAAATGATGGAATATATTTCCATCTGGTAGAAAGGCAAACCGATAGTTCATCCCTGTTGTGTTTTTTCACTTTATAAACCAGATAATGCTTTTTTGCAAGTTTGTTTTATCTTCCCTGCCTCATAATAACACTGCCTTAATAATATACTCCTATATACCTTTGAAAGATTTCATTAAGTTTTCAGGAAAAAATGAAGATAAGATATTACGAACAGAGGAAATATCTTTTTTTAGTGCAATTTTTAACTCCTCTATTGAGGGAAAACATTCCACATCCCTTATTCTTTTTACCAGAAAAATTTCAAGAGTTTCTCCATAAATCTCTTTTCTAAATCCAATTATATGAACTTCAATTTTCTTTTCTTTTTCTCCAAAAGTAACAGGCGCACCTATATTTATAGCCGCTTTATAAAATTTGCCTTTATAAAAAACATAACCAGCATAAACACCCTCCCCTACTT
>QMOO01000185.1 GCA_003648245.1 Caldisericota bacterium | reverse complement strand
GATACAATTTAACTAATCAATTGGTCTTTGGACTTAAAAATGGAGGAAACATGGAGAAAGCTAAAACGGGAGATACTGTAAGGGTGGAATACACGGGAAAATTTGAGGATGGTCAAATATTTGATTCAAACAAAGGAAAAGAACTTCTTGAATTTACCCTTGGAGAGGGAAAGATTATACCAGGGTTTGAAAAGGCAGTTATTGGAATGGAGGTGGATGAAGAAAAAACTGTTAAGATTCCACCTAAAGATGGGTATGGAGAGTATATTGAAGGACTTGTGGCTGAAGTAGAAAAGGAGAGGTTTCCAGAAAACTTAAGTCTTGAAGTGGGAAGGCAACTTGTTATTCCACAGGAAAATGGCGGTCAGTTGATAGTAACCATAACAAAGGTTACAGACTCAAAAGTGACACTGGATGCAAACCACCCTCTGGCTGGAAAAACTCTTATATTTGATATAAAACTTAAGGAGATAGTTAAAAAAAGTTAGTAAAGAAAATTATTTAAGGCATTTTCCTTCTAAAGAAGGTTTTATAGTGTGATTTAATAAATAGAATAGTTAAAAACTATTGACAAATTTAAAATTTATTTTATAAATTTATTTGCTACTTTATTTTTGCAATCTAATTTTATTATTTTTTATATATTCTCTCTATGGAGGGAGGTGAAATGGAGACAAAAGGAAGACACTTGATCCTCGAGATCTCTGGATGCGATCCAGAAGTGTTAAATGACATTGAGAAAGTGAGAAACATTCTCACAGAAGCAGCAAACAGGGCTAACGCCGAAGTCAGGGAGACGGCTTTTCACCGATTTTATCCCCAGGGCGTTAGTGGAGTGGTTGTTATATCGGAATCCCATCTCTCTGTGCACACCTGGCCAGAATATGGGTATGCAGCCCTTGACATCTACACATGCGGAGAAGATACCGACCCATGGAAAGCGCTTAAATTTGCAGCAGAAGAGTTTAAAGCCAGGGAGGTTTGCCTCACCTCCATTTCACGGGGTGAGAGGGAGAATGGGAGATTTGTACATAAAATAACAAGAAACTTAACGGGGAATCTTGTGGAGGAAATAGGTGAAGAAGCGGTGGATGTGGTTTCATGATAGGTTTGAACCCACTGAGGTTCACCTCCATGGGTTCTCAGACTATATAGCTGGAAAGGAGACGGAGTATCAGAAGATAGAGATACTCCAGTCTCCTTTCTTTGGTAAGATGCTTGTAATTGATGGAGATGTTCAATCCTCTGAAAGGGATGAATATATATATCATGAATCTTTAGTTCATCCGGCTCTAACAATCCTAAAAAAGCCGGAAAATGTACTTATACTTGGCGGAGGAGAGGGCGCCACTTTAAGAGAGATTTTAAAACACAAAACTATTAAAAGGGTAACAATGGTTGACATTGACAGAGAGAGCATTGAATTTGCTAAAAAACATCTTAAGGAGTGGCATAAAGGAGCATTTGAGTCAGAAAAGCTAAATCTTATCCTGGGAGATGCCCTTAAAATAGTTAATGAACTTAAAGAGGGTAGTTTTGATGCAATAATATCTGATGTTACAGAACCCTTTGAGGGAGGTCCATCTTACAGGCTTTTCACAAGAGAATTTTTTGAAAAATTAAAAAGGCTACTTAAAAAAGACGGGGTATTCTCACTTCAGGCATCGATGCTAAGAAATGTTACATACGAACTTCACAGAGCAATACACTGGACATTAAAGGAGGTTTTTCACCTTGTCTTCTCCTACTACTCCTATGTCCCTTCCTTTGACACAACCTGGGGTTTTTGTCTTGCAAGTGATGAATTAAATCCAGAGGATTTCTCCATAGAGGAGATAGACAGAAGAATAGGTGAGAGAATAGAGGGAGAATTAAGGTTCTACGATGGTGAAACACACAAGAAGTTATTTCTTTTACCGAAGGATATAAGAGAGATTTTAAAGAAAAAAACAAATATAATAGAAGAAGATAAGCCCTTTGTTTTACCCAAGAAGAATAGTCTCTAAAAGAAGAGAGAGAAGAATAAAGAAGAGGAAGCCTTCCAAATTTGGAAGGCTTTTGCTTATCATCACCATAACAGCCTCTATAATACTCCTCGTGTTATTCATTGTTTCATTCAACTACTATGTAAATTTATCTCAAGCGCTTCCAGACATAAGAGAAATAGAGTATGATCCCCCGGAGTCTTCTGAGATATTTGATAGAAGCGGAAACCTTATAAGAACTGTCTTTTTTGTAGAAAATAGAATCTATGTCCCTCTGTCTGAAATACCAGAAAATTTTGTAAACGCCCTCATTGCCAGTGAGGATGCAAGATTCTTTGAACATAAAGGTGTAGACCTTAAGGCAATGTTTAGAGCTTTGTATGTAAACTGGAAAGAAGGTAAAGTAGTTGAGGGAGGCTCAACCCTGACACAACAGCTTGCAAGGGAGCTTTTTCTTTCAAAGAGAGTTACCATTGAGAGAAAATTAAAGGAGATAATACTTGCCCTTCGTCTTGAAAAGGTTTACTCCAAAGAGGAGATACTTGAGTATTACATAAATCAGGTTTACTTTGGTTCAGGTGCATATGGAGTTGAGGCAGCAGCAAGGAAGTACTTTGGAAAGCATGCAAAGGATCTTACCCTTCCTGAATCAGCAATGCTTGTTGGTGTTCTACCTGCACCAAGTGAGTACTCTCCAAGGGTAAACTGGGAGGTGGCAAAGGAGAGACAGAAACTTGTCTTAATGAAGATGGTGAGGGAGGGATACATAACTGAGGAGGAGATGGAGGAAGCAGTGAGTACTCCCATCAAGTTAAAGGAGTACAGGGAGGAACCTGAATCAGATATAAATGGATGGTTTATAGACTACATAAAGGAAACTGTAAGAAGGATGTATGG
>QMOO01000184.1 GCA_003648245.1 Caldisericota bacterium | reverse complement strand
GCAGGAATACTTACAATAGAAAAGTTTAATGTAGCTGTTGAGTTCTTTGACCTATCCAGTGGAGAATTGCTGGTAAGAAAATCTTTCAAACTTGTTAAATAAAATAGATTTCCATATGGTGCTGGAGGGAATTCCAACAATTTTAAAAACCATATAAGGAGGAGAGGATGTACGAAGACATAAAAATAAGGAAAATGGAAGAACACTCTTATAAGGAATGGGAAGGGGTACCATCCTGCATTCTGTATCTTGGCGGTTGTAACATGAGATGCCCGTACTGCAATATGAAAGACCTGGTGTTAAATTATAAAAACATGGAGGTAATCCCTTTTGAAAAGATAAAAGAATTCCTTCTTTCCAATAAAAAATGGGTGGAAGGAGTTGTAATCTCAGGAGGAGAGCATAGCCTAAATAGGGGACTTGTACTACTCTTACAGGAATTAAAAAGAATGGATTTTAAGATCAAACTGCTCACCAATGGATCAAATGAACCCCTTATAAGAAAAATTATGCTCTCAAAATTAGTGGATGTTATAACCCTTGATGTAAAAGCACCACTCGTTGATAAAAACTACAGAGATACAACCAAATCCAATGTAGACATAAGAAACATAAGAAACTTGATAACATTCCTAAAGGGAAGTTCCTTCCAATACGAGATAAGTGTAACTCCCGTGCCAGGTTTAATGAAAGAGGAAGATTTTGAGAGAATTCTTGCTTCTCTCGTTGGAGTAAAGACTCTTGTTATAAGGCAATTCAATCCTGTAAATACAATAGACCCATCCTTCGAAAAGGTAGAACCCTACAGTAGGGAATACCTTGAAATGCTCTGTAAAAAAGCAGAGAGAGCAGTGAGGAAATGCATGTTAAGATAGGAACATGTGGTTTTTCTGTGGGCAGAAAAAAATACTTTAAATTCTTTAAAATAGTAGAGATTCAAAAGACTTTTTATGACTTTGTAAAAGAGGAGACCTTAAACAAATGGAGAGAAGAGGCACCCTCTGATTTTGAATTTAGTTTTAAAGTAATTCAACTATTAACACACCCATTAAATTCTCCAACCTACAGGAGAATGAAAGATGTAAAAAAGTTTAAAGAAAACTCTTTGAAATATGTAAAATCATGGAGAAGGTTTCAAATGTTCTTAGGGCAAGATTTGTGGTTTTCCAGTTTCCAAAGTCCTTTAAAAGAGACAGTACAAACGAGAAGAATCTTATAAGATTTTTCAATAAGGTTAAAGGTAGTTTTACACCAGTGGTTGAATTTAGGGACGATTCATGGAAAGAAATATATGAAGAAATAATAAGAGAGGGAATAATAATAGGAGGTGACCCTTTAAGGCAATACATACCCAGACAAAGGATAAATTACTTCAGACTGCATGGCCTTACCATGTACAGGTATAAATATACAGAAGAAGATTTTGAAGAGATCTATAGACACCTAACAGGTGATGAAAATATTGTGCTCTTTAATAATATCTATATGTTTGAAGATGCAATTTTGTTCAAACAATTCCTCAATCAGAGAGGGATACATATAACGTAAATTTGAGTTTGTGGGTTTTAAATTTGACAATTTAAATATTTTTGTTAATATATAATCAATATGAGAAAATACATTCGCAAAAAGAGATGTAAGAAGAGAATCTCACCCAAAACGGTTGAGAGACTTGCCCTCTATTATGAAATCTTAATTACCCTGCCTTTAAGAAGAAAGTATATTTCCAGTGAAGAACTTGGGAATCTTGCTGGTGTTTCTGCAACTACTGTAAGACAGGACTTCCTGTGTTTTGAAGAGGTGGAGGGTAAAGCAAGGAAGGGGTATGAAGTCAAAAAGTTAAAGAAGGCTTTAAAAGAAATATTTAATGTGGATAAGAAAACGTGCGGTATAATAATTGGTGCAGGTAAACTTGGACAGGCAATTTCAGGTTACGATAATTTTAAAAAGAGTAACATATGCTTCAAAGCCTTCTTTGACAAAGACAAAAGAAAGGTTGGAAAAAAGATAAACAATATCCCTGTTCTTGATATAAAAACCCTCCCTGAATTCATAAAGAAAAACAAAAGTGTTGAAGTTGCAATAGTTTGTATTCCTCCAAAAGAAGCACAGGAAGTTGTCGAAACTATTGTAGAATCAGGTATAAAAGCAATATGGAACTTTTCTCCAACAGTACTTGAACTACCAGAAGATGTGGTTATTGAATACGAAAGAATTGGGGTGGGATTCTACAAGCTTCTCTACAATTTCAAATACAGAAACAAGTAAAGATTAAGGAGTTATGCAAAACTCTACTTCTCTCCTGTGTTATAATTGTATTTGTGTTATTTTAAAATTGGAGGTAAAAAATGAAGATAGCCCCAAAGGAACTGGTAAGGAGAGATTTTGAACATCTTAAAAAAACTGTGAAACTTTTTACATCAAAGGAAGTTGAAGAACTTTTGTTTATACAATCCATAGAAGGACACGCCCACAACGGACACAGTGAGTTTCATGGTAAGAAATTTGTCGATACTACGATAAACGATATAGTTTATCTTTTAGGTTATGACGCCTTTGCCATAAGAAGTTCAAGGCAGGCTCTTATAGATGAAATCTATGAATTTGTTGAAAGGGTAATTGCTGGAGAAAATGTTACAAAACTTATCAGTAAAGATGGTGAGCCCATACTCAGAGTTCCGTTATTCAATGAGATGGAAATAAATGCTAAGGAGGTTCTCCTTGGACTTTATCTTGGAGGATTGATGGATGACTATCCAACAAGAAAGAAAGTAGAAGAGAAGTACAGAATAAACATAGGTGGTGGAAAAAATTATCTTGTGGATTTTGAAGTTATGGAGAGAATGGATCTGGATGGCGAGATTCTTGCACATGGAGAGCATGAAGATAAAAT
>QMOO01000183.1 GCA_003648245.1 Caldisericota bacterium | reverse complement strand
CATCTTTCATAATATCATCAATCACCTTTAAAATTTTTTCACCTTTAATTTCAATAGAAGCAGTATTTTCTGATATTTTCTTAAAATTCGATATTTTCTCTATTTTCCCCGGTAGATAAAATACATCCTCCTCTTTCAAGTCAGTGAAAAAGCCAATAAGCAATGATTTCATTTGAAAATAATTTTTCTTCTCTTTCTCCACTATTTTGTTTATCTCTTCCTGACTTATTTTCTTTTTCTCTTTTTTCTTTTTTCCTTTTTCCATCCTGATTGTTAGCAGATATTCTCCGTTTACTTTTTTCATTTCAGGGTTCAAAATCCCAATCTTTCCTATTTTCAAACTGTTTATATCTGAGAAGTAAGCAACACCTGTAAAATGGAGTTTCCCTTCTTCTGTTTCTTCCCATTTTATATCTTTCCAGCCATCAACACCTTTTGACTTTTCAATTATTTCCTTTACCTTTTCTTCAAAATCTGGTTTCTCACTATTATTCTGGTTTAAATTCAAACTTACTACAGGTAAAACTGCATCAATAATAACTTTTCCTTTACCATCAGGATTTATAAAATATGTCTTTTTTACCTGATAGCAACCTGTAAGAAAAACTAAAAAAAATAAAATAAAAAATTTTTTCATATCTTCCTCCTTATAACTCTTGGTTTGCCAGGATGCATATATTCTTCTCTTTTATTCCATTTTTCAACAAGTCCATATTTTTTTATCTGTTCCTGCCATGGTAAAAACTCAATATTAAATTTTTTCATTTTCTCATACATTAAATTTCTAAGTTTTTCTCCTATTTCTTTTTCTTTACCAGCAAGATTTACAAGCTGAAACGGGTCTTCTATATTGTTATAAATAAGCCACTCACCATCTGAATTTTCAGCATAAGTATATTCATAAGTTCTTATCCCAAACCACTCTTTTATTCCCTGTTCAACTGCGTGGTCAACAGGCACTGGTATATGAATTAAAACGTCTTTTTGTTTTTTCTCTGATACCCCTTTTATAAATTCTGACAAATCAACTCCTTCAAATTTATATCCCTCTTTTATATCAAGTAAGCCAAGAAGAGTTGGAACAAAATCAACAGAACTTATAAGACAATCAGAAACAAATTTTTCAGGAATATACCCTGGGCAGTTTATTATAAATGGAATTCTGATGCTTTCTTCCCAGGGACTTTGTTTCTTCTCCATCCCTTGAGAGAAAAGCATATCTCCATGGTCAGAAGTAAAAATAAAGACTGTTTTTTCTCTTATTTTATTTCTATCAAGTGCTTTTATAATTTCTCCTGTGTAAAAATCAAGTCCTGTTATAGCAGAATAATAAAAAGAAACTATTTCTTTTGCATTTTCAACATTAACTTTATCGGCTACAACATTTTCCCTTAATTTTATCTTTTCTGGATTATAAATTTTGAACTTTTCAGGAACCTGATTATACGGTTCATGAGGCGGCTCATAAGAAACAAAAAGAACAAAGGGATTTTCTTTATTCTCTTCTATAAAATCAATTGCAAGTTTTGTCTGAAACTCTGGAGCATATCCATTTATCTTTATTTTTTCAGGTGTATCTGTATGGTATTCTGTCTGGAAATATCTGTGGTCACATTCCCATCCAGCCCATTTTTCAAAACCAAGTCGATTTTCTTTTTTTATAAATTTATCTCTTGGAACTCCATCAAGGTGCCACTTTCCAATGTATCCTGTTTTGTACCCATATCTCTTTAAAATTGTTGCTATACTTTCAATATCTTTTCTCACGGGAAGGTCATTAGCAATTGCAAGATGTGAAAAAGAGTAAAGACCCGTTAAAATTGAACCTCTGGCAGGGGTGCAAACAGGAGTATTGGAAAAAGCATTTTTGAATATACAGCCACAATCGGCAAGTTTATTCAAATTGGGTGTTTTAACATCACTTTCTCCAAGGCATTCGACATCCTGTCCTCTCATCTGGTCTGCGAAAACAAAAACAATATTAAACTTTTCCATTTTTCCTCTTTTAGAATGTCAAGTAAGAAAAGGTAATAATTTCCTTCTTATACATTTCTGAAAATTTAACAATCTCATTCATAATTTTTACACACTCAACAGGATATTTACCAACAGATGTTTCAGCAGAGAGCATAACACAATCAGTTCCATCTAAAACTGCATTTGCAATATCACTTACTTCTGCTCTTGTTGGAACAGGATTTTCAACCATACTTTCAAGCATCTGTGTTGCTGTTATTGAAAATTTCCTTTTATTTTTACATTTCTTTATTATCTCTTTCTGGACAAAAGGCACTTCATAAAATGGTATAGAAATTCCCATATCTCCCCTTGCTATCATAATTCCGTCAGAAACATCTATTATCTCATCAATATTTTTTATCCCTTCTCTGTTTTCAATTTTTGCAATAATTTTTATCCTTTCTTTACCAATTTCTTTCTTTAAGTTTAAAATATCCTCTTTATTTCTTACAAATGAAAGAGCAAGAAAATCAAAATTATTTTCAATAGCAAATTTTATATCCTTTCTATCTTTTTCATTCAAAGTTTTGAATTTAAGTTCTGCCCCGGGCACATTAACTCCCTTCCTTTGCTTCAAAATACCTCCATTTACAACTTTCACTTTTATTTTTCCTTTATCAATATCTTTAATTTTCAGAACAATATTTCCATCATCAATAAAAACATATTCTGCTTTCCCAAAATCAAGAAAACTCCCTTTGTAATCAACAGGTATTTCTTTTTCATTTCCATAAATATTTTTTACCAGATATACTGATTTATTCTTTTCCAGAAATATTTCTCTCCTATTCTTAAAATACCCAATTCTTATTCTGAAACCTTCAAGGTCTCCAATTATTTTAACTGCTCTCCTGTACTTTTTATTTATTTCTCTTACAT
>QMOO01000182.1 GCA_003648245.1 Caldisericota bacterium | reverse complement strand
CATTTAACTTGAGGAATGGAGTATTCTTTATTTGAAGGAATTGCAAGCCTATAGTTTTTATAAATCATAAATTGATGCTTTCCACCAGAGAAAGGACCTATAAATCCAAGTTTTCTAAGTTTAGTTATAAAATCTCTCCTTTTAATAGGTTTCAATTTTCTGAGGTCTTTTATTAAGGTCTATTCCACCTATTACAGGAAGTTTATGATTAAGTTTTAAACCAAGCAAAATCCACTCCTCAAGAGTAGATCTTAAATTGTCTTCACACTCCCTTAAACTTCTTCCAAAAGCAACAACTCCTTTGCACTCTGGTATCTTTCCGGCAAAGCTTCCATCTTTCAACTTCTCATAAACAGCACTCTTCATTGCCTCTTCAATATAGTCTGTAATAATAAACTTCATCTTATCCTCCCTGTGATCTCATTTTATCATACAATATATCTTAACTTAAATGGTAGAACTCAGGTTGATTTTAAATATTCTTTATTGTATGTTCAATAAATATGGTGAAGCCTATTATTATGAGTACGCTTCCTCCGAGTATTATGGAAACCTTTTCAAACTTTTTAAGAAAACTTGAAGATATTGAGCCTGAGGTAAAAGTTATAAAGAGTGTCACAAGAAATATTACAATGGCAGGAAATATAATGGAAATTCCTACTATGGAGAGGGAGAATCCAACAGCAAAAGCATCAATGCTTGTAGCAATGGAGATAAGAACTAAAAAGATTAGACTCTTACTGAAGTGTTTTATCTTTATCTCACCATCCTTTATCCCCTCATAGATCATCCTCAAACCAACAAAAAGGAGGATGGATAGAGCAACCCAGTGGTCTATTGGTTTTATAATCTCATAGAGATTATCTCCAAGAATCCAGCCCAGGACAGCCATTAAAGATTGGGTTATTGATAGGGAGAGGGAAATCTTTATAATATCCTTAAAAAATCTCTCCTTGAGACATGCTGTCATTCCTATGGAGGAAGCCATGGAATCCATAGATAGACTAACTGCAATTATAAATAGAGTTAATGGATTCATTCTTTAATAGTATATGGTAAAAACGTTTGACTCTTTGAATCTTCTTCTCTCTTCATCTTTATAACCCAGACATACATCACTAAGAATACATCTATTCTTACACGAAATTCCTGTTATAAGGGTGAGGGTACACCTTTCGTCATCAGTTCCCCCACATTCTGCTCCACTCTTCAAACACAGACTTCTTCCAAGAGACCAGAAGAACTGATCAAGTTTCTCAATGGGAATACCAGAAATCTCTGAAACTTTTTTCACAGCATCCCCAACCATCTTCCTTAACCTTAAATCCTCTGTGAGAAAAACCTTTCTTCCCTCAAGAAGCTTCCTCTTTAGTGGGCTTTCTACATCAACAATTCCAACCCTTAGGGAAACTCTTTCAAGATGATAATCCACAGGAGTCCATAGA
The DNA here is from genome assembly GCA_003648245.1 of Caldisericota bacterium. Next base: position 1,458 of record QMOO01000182.1, on the reverse strand, counting down.
TTCTCTTCGTCCTTAATCTCCCAGAAACCCACCTTCTTTGCAATATTCAGGAATAGAAATGTCTTTTTTGATAAAGGGTCAGAGTAGGCTTTAAATCTGTGAAATAGATCAATCATACCGAGTCCGTCTTCTCTCTTTATAAATCCCTCTGAAATTTCATTTATTTTCATTACATCCGAAGAAAAGTCTCTTTTTAAAATCCTTGCTGCGTTTCTAAGTAGATACGCCCTTTCATAGTATCTATCGCCAGAACCTTTAAAGATTCTCTTTAAATCGGAACCTTTAATCTTCATCATTCTCTTCACACTGATAAACTCTGGATCCCTTTTTGTCTCCTCTAAAAAGGACGAGAGGAGAAAGTCCCATCCCCTTTTAAAAACTCCATTAATAATTCCTGAGAAATTCTGAGTCTGGTGACATATGGCATCCACATAAAAAAGGAAAGTAAGTCTCTCCCTTGCCTCTTTGAGCGTTTTTGCTCCCTCTATTCCCGGTAGAACTTTAAACTTTATTTTCTTCTCCTTAAGTAACCTGCCCAGCTCGATAACTTTACTATTGTTTATTCTAATCATGGTATGCCTCCTCTAATCTCTTAAGTACATCACTTCTTTCTATCTTTAGAAGTCTATTTATGCCAAAATCCTCTATAACAAAGGAGGAAAGGGTGGAGCCAAACTTGAGTGAGAGAAGTGGATCACGGAACCTTATAAATGATCCAATAAAGCCTCCAGCAAAAGATTCACCTGCTCCTGTAACATCTCTAACTCTTTCAGGTTGAACACAGCTAACTTCATAAATCTTTTCCCCTTTCACAAAAACTGCTCCGTCCTTTCCCTTAGTTATAACTATCATTTTATTCATCCTCGAAAAGAAAGATAGGGCATCGTCGAAACTATTGGAACCAGAAAGGGTTAGTGCTTCAAGTTTATTTAGAAAGAAGATATCTGAGACATCTATGGTGTCAAGGACATTCATCCTGTTCCTTTTGATTCTAAGTAGATATGTTCCAGAAGAAACAAAGCTTCCTCTCTCTTTAAAAAATTTTAGAATCTCAAGCTGATGTCTCTCATCTGATATAACTGCCACATGAACAAAGGGTGTTTCAGGAACAGTCTTATAATCAAATATTTCAATATCTCTATCAATGTCTTTTAAGTAGTGGTCATTCCAATTCTCATCATACCTTATGTGAAATGATATATCCCCATCTCTCTTAAGGTATATAAGGGGAAGTTTTTTCTCTATCTTTTTTATAACATCTTCTTTAATTCCGCTGGATAAATACCCCACTGGCACAACACTTGCTCCAGCAAGATATGCAGAGAGAGAAAAATAGTTTCCACTACCCCCTGCACATCTAACTTTTTCTCCAGACGGATGCTCAATTAAATCAAAACTAAAACTTCCAAAAACAGTGAGATCATATTCCAAAGAGGGGGACAAATTTTCCTCCTATAT
>QMOO01000181.1 GCA_003648245.1 Caldisericota bacterium | reverse complement strand
TTGAAAGGTATACCTACATTAACTGAATTATCCAGAGAGTTGAGAGAAAATCCTTCACTTGCTCTGGTATGTGATTTTCAACCAGGCATCCCTGTTCCTTCCAAACAACGGTTTTCCTGTTTTCTCCGTAATACTCCCAATTCCTTGCTCCAAGAGTTACGACGGCATCTGGTAAACCAGCTTCTACATTTGGGAAAAGTCAAAGGAAAATATCTATCTATTGATTCTGTGCCCATAAAAAGCAAGGTTAGAGAAAATAATCTTAAAACAAGCTGTGCTAACAGGTTTGATAAATCTAATCCTCCCAAATCAGACCAACAAGCAGGATTAGGGGTTGAGATATACTTGCTCCCGACTAAAAAACATGTTGCTTATTTCTGGGGTTATCGGAACCATTGTGTAATAGATTGTGAAAGCGAAATTCCTGTAGAAGAAGAAACTAAACCAGCCAATGTCCATGATTCAAATATGTTCATCCCTCTTTTTGAATGTATTAGAAACAATTACTCATTCAATATTAAAGGTGTTTTAGGAGATTCTGCTTTTGATAGTGAGCATATTTTAAAATATGTTTTTGAAACCTTAAAAGCATCCCCTTATATTGCCCGTAACCCCAGGAGAAAAACTAATCAGGAGTTCGTAATCTCCTCTGGTGCAAGGGTTTGTATCGCTGGATTTAAGATGCTCTACTGGGGGTAAGTTCACCGATAGAGGTAGAATAAGAATGAAATTCGTTTGTCCTATTACTCATTCCAAAAAATTCAGGAAACAGCATCCATTTTGTCCATGGTTTCATCCTACCTTTACTAAAGGGAATGGATGTACTGCTTATCTTCGGGCGGATACTAATATCCGCGAGAAAATACCTTACCAAACCAAAGAGTTTACCAATGTTTATAACATGCGCTCCAGTAGTGAACGGCTTTTCTCACGGCTCTTATCCCTAACAATGAGAAATCTCCCTGTCAAAGGAATTAATGCTGTTTCCAATCATTGTACGCTTGCACATATTACCTGCTTAGGAATAGCACTGGCTGCCTGTAAAACCGGGCACAGAGATAAAGCAAGATATATTAAAAGTTTTCTCCCTAATCTCTATCACCAAATTGTCAATGACCAAAATCCTTAGTTTCGTGACGTCCTATTTTTTATCTTTTTCTTTTTCAAATATTTTTCTATTTTTATTTATATCCTCTCACTTAATATCTTTTTTTCTACTGGATTCACGAACTATAAGTTCTACTGGCAACTTTATCTCTAAGAATGAATATTCTTCTGCTCCATTTGAAAATAACATCTCATATAATAATTCCATTGCTTTATATCCCATCTTTTCACAATACTGTTTCACAGTAGTTAAAGAAGGAGAAATATGGGAAGCAAAAGGAAGGTCATCAAACCCTACAACTCCAATTTCTTCTGGAACCTTTATCCCTTCTTTTTTTAATTCATCAAGACCATAAAGAGCAAATGTATCATGCTCAAAAAAAATCGCATCAGGAGGTCTTGACATTTTAAGAAGTTTTCTTACCTGACTTCTTACCCATCCATCATTTTCCATTTCTCCTTCTATATCCCTGATCAATTAAATGTGAAATAAGTAATCTTGCCCCACCTACATTAGATGAATCAAAATAATGAAGTGTAACATTATCTTCAAGAGTTTTTCCATTTATACCTTTTATCAATTTTTGAACAAAAGGAGAACGATACATATTTTTTTTACTGAAGATGGGCTTCTTAGTATTAAATTTCCTTTCCCAACAATTTTCCTTAAATCTTTCATCTTGCTTCTATTATACCTCTATAAAAAATTTTTGTCAAGTTGCTGTTCAAACTGTGGCGAAAATGCCTCAATGAATTATTATTTTATATCCTGACATAATAGAACTTTCGCCTAATTTCTAACAAAATTTATCTCTTGAAATATATCCATCCCGGGAGGAACATAACGCAAAACACTCAGTTTCCAATTATTCCATCTTTTAGATGCTACATATATATGTTGAGAGACATTACTTCTTATTTTTATACCATTTTTTAGTATGATTTCCATATAGATACTCCCTATGCAGAACTTTTCTTTATTAGGATTAGTTATGCGAATTTGATTGGTTAGATTTATAGATGACAGTTTATTTTTGGGTATTTCCAATCTTTGAGTAGAATAGAATGTTCCTGCTGGCAGGAAACCTATCTTTTCTCCATTTAAAAAAACCTCTTTTTCTCCTCCCTTAGAATTCCACAAACTTGAGTACAAATAGGCAGATTTAATTTTCTTGAGGTCGGTCTTACTAATTTTCTTCTTATTGACTTCTTCCTTGAAAATTTTAATCTCTTTTACTTCACCAGGTTTTTCCCAGAAGAAAACTCTGCGTATCCCACTACCTGTAAAATGCCATTCTACTGTGACATTTTTTCCTTTGACTTTTACCAGATACCATCCTGGAGCTGTATCTTCCAGGTATCCCCAATAATAACTCAGGAAGTGTTTGGAAAGTAAAGGTGTTTTTGTTTCTTCTAAAGGTATCAATTCCTCTTCAGGGATATAGTAGGATGTTCCCGAAGGAAGATTCTCCATCTTTCTTGCTTCAGAAGGACTCAACCTATCTTTTAGAAACCCCACTGCTGTTCCCATAATTTGCAGGATTTTTTCCTTTCTTGTCACAAGCACAGATTGATTATGGGTGTGTCCACAAAAATAGGCATCTACAGGGAATTTTTTCAGAAGGTCAAGCATCAATTGAATAAACCCAATTTCAGAAAAGAATACTCTTCCAATAAGAAAAACTGGCATGTGTCCAAAAACAAATATATGCCCCCTCTTTTTGTAATTTTTCAACTCTTTTTCAAACCACCTGGCTTGAGGAGTATCTTTTTTTAATCCTTGAGTGTCTAAAAAGATGAATCTATCTC
>QMOO01000180.1 GCA_003648245.1 Caldisericota bacterium | reverse complement strand
ATTCATGCACTTGAACATTTATTAATAGGAGTTTTTCCTCTTATAGCTATATCAGATAGAAAGGATATAGGAGGTCTTTCACATCCTGTTCATCCAGATACAATGAAACCAACAATATTTATATACGATGGTTATCCCGGTGGAATAGGTTTTTCAAAAAAGGGATATGAAAACTTCTCCTCTTTAATTAAGTATGGATACGAGGTTGTTTCTAAATGTCCATGTAAAAATGGATGTCCATCCTGCATATATTCTCCAAAGTGTGGTAATAGAAACAAGCCTCTTGACAAGAAATCTGCAATTTTGATTTTAGAATTGATACTCTCTATGTTATAATCCTTTCTGGTGCCTCTAAATCAAACAGGAAGGAGGTTTACTTGAGGAAAAGGAACAAGGTATCTCTCGACGAAATACTCAACGGCTCTCTACTTTCTGTAATGTTTAAACTTGGCGGACCAGTCATGATTGCCGGTATATTCGAGACTGTATATCACCTTGCAGACACCTTCTGGCTTGGTCATCTACCACAAGGGGAAAGCGGTAATGCTGTCGCTGGACTTCAACTTGCATTCCCTATAATCTGGTTTCTCATCTCATTTGCCTCAGGCTTTGCCATGGCAGGAATTGCTCTTGTTTCCCAGTACACAGGTGCACAGAAAGAGGATAAGGCAAGTTTCTCAGCATCTCAGGTTCTTTCAATCGGTTTTATATCAGGTTTAATTCTTGGTGCTATTGGAAGCATTCTTGTTCCAATATTCATGCCAATAATAACTCCAGTTCATGAACTATCAGATGTGGCAATAACATACCTGAGGGTCATTTTTATGGGATTCCCTTTTATGTTTATTTCATTTATATTCAGAGCAATTCTTTCTGCTTATGGAGATACTGTAACTCCAATGTATGTAATTGGACTCTCCAATCTTCTCAACATAATTTTAGACCCCATACTTATCTTTGGTATAGGTCCATTTCCAAAAATGGGAATAGTTGGAGCAGCAGTTGCCACAGTCTTCTCAAGATTTGTAGCCAGTTTGATATCTCTCTATATCCTTGTGGGCGGTAAAAAGGGTATAAAAGTAAAATTGAGTTATCTTAAGCCCCACATAGATTGGCTCAAGAAGATATTTAAAATCGGTCTCCCTGCATCCATAGGCAATTCCTTTGAGGCATTTGGATTTGTAGTGTTAATGGGAATAATTGGCAGACTTCCCAATGCAAAGGTTGCAGTGGCAGCGTATGGTATTGGAGATAGAATTTTTAGTTTATCATACATAGCAGAGGATGGACTTGGTCAGGGACTAACAACAATAATTGGTCAATCCCTTGGAGCAGATAGGGTTGATAGAGCAGACTATGCAGCAAAAAGAGGGATTCTTCTTATGTTTTTAGTTCTACTTGTTGAAAGTTTATTCATTGTTATTTTTAGGAAACAACTTATGTCTCTGTTTATACCTAACGAGCTCTCCATAATTGAAGAAGGGGCAAGATTTCTCCTCTTATTTGCGCCAGCCTTGGCTCTTTTCGGGATAATAAGGGGAATATCTTCTGCCTTTCATGCATCAGGACACAATGTTCCTTCAATGATTATATCCATGGTGAGACTATGGGCTTTCAGAGTCCCTCTAAGTTATATCTTCGGATTTGTTATTGGAATGGGATCGTCAGGTGTGTGGATAGCAATGTCCTTAAGCAACCTATTTACAGCAATTTTTGCAGTGGTTCTCTTTGCAAGGGGTGGGTGGAAAAAGAAGGTTATAGAGGAAACTCCTCAGGGATTATAGCGCTTGACATAAGTATTTCTATAAGATATACTCATTGATAGCGGAGAGATGGCTGAGTGGCCGAAGGCACCCGCCTGGAAAGCGGGTAGGCGGGCTAAACCCCGCCTCGCGGGTTCGAATCCCGCTCTCTCCGCCATATTTTAAAACACTCGTTCTCTCCCATCTCTCTTACAATTTCATAACTTATTTTCATTAATGGTAAAATGGACTTATGAATAAAAAGGGTGTTGTTCTTCTCTCTGGAGGACTTGACAGTATTCTTGCTTTGAGACTCATGATGGAGCAGGATGTTGAACTCATTTCTTTCATGCTTGTCTCTCCCTTTGGTGATTATGGAAAACCTGGAGAGGAATTAATATCAAAAAAGGTTTCAAGAGAATCTGGCATTCCAATAGAGATTGAACCTTTTGGCGAAGAATACCTTGAGATAATTAAAAAACCAAAATTTGGTTATGGGAAAAACATGAATCCCTGTATTGATTGTAGAATTTTTATGCTGAAGAAGGCAAAGAGATTTATGGAAAAGGTCCATGCATCATTTCTTATAACAGGAGAGGTGGTCAATGAAAGACCAATGTCTCAAAGAAGAGAAGTTTTTAAATTGATAGAGAAAGAGACAGGACTTGAAGGTCTCATAGTAAGACCTCTCTCTGGAAAATTACTTCCACCAACAATTCCTGAAAAGGAAGGAATACTTGACAGAGAAAAATTCCTTTCAATTTCAGGAAGGGGAAGGAAGATTCAATTTGAACTTAAAGAAAAATATAACCTAAAAGATTACCTTTCCCCTGCTGGTGGATGCAGGCTTACAATACCAGAATTTTCAAATAGGTTGAGAGAGGAGATGGAGCACAAAGACATGGATTTAAGAGATGTTCATCTTTTAAAATATGGAAGGCACTTCAGATTACCAGAAGGAAGTAAACTTATCGTTGGAAGAAATAAAGAGGAGAATGAAATTATCTATACATACGCTGAAGAGGATGAGTATCTTCTCTCGCCAAAAAATGTAAAGGGACCAGTATCTCTTTTAAAGGAGAGAAAAGAGGAAGACGTCTTCCTTTCAGCAAAAATAACTCGTTCTTACACAGGTGCAAATACTGAGGAAGAGAGTAAAATTTTTACAAAAAGGAGTCT
>QMOO01000179.1 GCA_003648245.1 Caldisericota bacterium | reverse complement strand
CCCACTATCACAATGACCACTTTAGCATGGATTCTTCATTGTATAAAGGAAAGGAAGTTTTTATAAAGGATCCAGAAAATTTTATAAGCAACAATCAAAAAAGGAGGGCAAGAGAACTCTTTAAATCTATATCCAGTATAGCAAACATACATTATGCTACCGGAGAGTTTAAATTTGGAGGTACAGAGATTGTATTTTCTCCTCTTCTTACACACGGAATAAGTAAAAAGATGGGAGGAGTTGTCTCAATCCTTATTGAAGAAGATGTTAAATTCTTATATTCCTCAGATATCCAGGGGTTTCCAGAGGAAAGTCAGATAGAGTTTCTTGTTGATGTATCTCCAGACGTTATCTTTTTTGATGGGCCAACAGAAGAGACCCTGCCCCTGTCTGTTATGAATCTTTCAAGAATCATTCATAAATTTAAAGAAACAGTCTGGGTTATGGAACACCATCCCTTTAGATTTCTTGACTGGAAGGAGAGGTTTTACCCAGTTGTTTCTATTTTTGAAGAAAATGGTATTATTTTGAAAACCTTTGCTTCCTATCTTTCCTTAAAGGAAATGCTTTTTGAGGCGGAGAGAGGCCTGTTTTATGAAGGAATTAAGGAATTTAACAGAAAAATTTGGTAAAAAAGAGGTTTTTTTAAAGATACTTAAGATTCCCATATCGAGAAGAAAAAAATGGGACTATCTAATAAATGATAAACTTAACGAACTTGATCTTAATGGTAATTTTAAAAAGGAGAGAGAAGAGCTATCCTTTTATAAAAAAGAAGGGATAGAATTTATAACATTTCTTGATGAAGAGTATCCAGAGATACTTAAAAAAATTCCAGATCCGCCTCTTGGTTTGTTTGTTAAGGGAAGTTTTAAAAAAGATTTTTTAGGTGTTTCTATAGTAGGTACAAGAAGATGCTCCTCGTATGGAAAAAGAATAGCAGAGGAGCTCGGGGAGTTCCTATCCAATCATAAAATTACAGTTATAAGTGGTCTTGCCTATGGAATTGATTCAGCAGCACACAAGGGAGCATTGAAGGGATCAGGTTTTACCTATGCTATACTTGGCAGTGGTGTGAACTATATTTACCCTTCCCTTAATAGAGGTCTGGCAGAAAGGATAGTAAAAAATGGCGCTCTTATATCTGAATATCCACCAGATACTCCTCCCTTGAAATTTAGGTTTCCAGAGAGAAACAGAATAATAAGTGGATTATCAAAAGCAGTGGTGGTGGTTGAGGCTCCAGAGAAGAGTGGTGCTCTTATAACTGTATCATTTGCACTGGAACAGGGAAGAGAAGTTTTTGCTATTCCCGGTCCATTTTACTCTGAGAAATCCCGTGGTGTTCATATGTTGATAAGAGATGGTGCGCAAATTCTTGTTGATTTCTCAGATTTAATCAAGTTTCTTGGTATTGAAGAAAAAGAGTCCAAAGAGGTGCATCTTACCGAGGAGGAAAAGGCTCTTCTATATAGAATACCTGATACTCCCACATATGTAGACAACTTCCTTGAGGATCCATCCCTTTTACCTATACTTATCTCCCTCGAGGAGAAGGGAGTTGTAAAGAGCTTTCCAGGAAATGTATATATGAGGGTGAAATGGAGATAGAGAGGATAATAGATTCAATACTTCTTGAGAAAAAGAGGGGTTTTGACAATAAATCTGTGATAGGGGGTTTTTCCAATTTTATCTTAAAGGAACTTGTGTTTCTTGAGAATTTAGGATTGAATATCAAAAGAATTGAAGAGTTAATGATTAGATACGAGGATTTTGACAGAGAAAAAAGAGAAAGAGCGATAAAGGAGATTATTAATATAATCCTTGATGAAATTTACAAATTGAGAAATGTGGGTCTTGAGAAACTTCCCGGTGTTGGAGATAAGAGAAGAAATATCTTAGAAAAATTGGGTTTATACACACTTTACGATCTCATCTATTTTTTTCCTCGTAGATATATAGATTTTGGGAAACTTACTTCAATTGGGAGAGTTAAAAATGGTGAGTCAGTGCAAATACAGGGTGAAGTTGTTTCTGTATCCCATAGTATTTCAAGGAGAAAGGGTATAGATATATTAAAGGTGAGATTCTTTGATGGAACTGGTTCAATAAATGGTGTGTGGTTTAATCAACCCTATTTAGCAAAGTTTTTTAAGAGAGGGAAAAGATACCTCCTCATGGGTAAAGTAAAGTATAATTTCGGTGAGTGGCAGATAGAGAATCCTGAATTTGAGGAACTAAGGGGTGTCAAGAATAGCAGTGGTGAAAAAATAATTCCTATCTATTCTCAGACAAAGGGACTTTCATCAAAAATGATATCAAGATATGTAGAAAAGGCGTTAAAAGTTATAAAACCTTTCATTTTGGAGTTTTTACCAAAATCTATTTTAAAAAAGAGAAAACTTCCCGATCTGAGAACATCTCTTTTAAATATTCATTTCCCGAAAAATGGAGCACTTCTTAAACTTTCTAAATACAGACTCATCTACGAGGAACTATTTTTGTTTCAACTCTTCCTTCTCTTAAGAAAAAGAAAAATAAAAGAAAAGAAAGGCAAGGTTTACAACGTAACTAAAAGTTTAAGAGAAAAATTTCTTTCTTCTTTACCCTTCTCTCTTACAAAGGGTCAACTGAAAGTTATAAGAGAAATAGAGGAAGATCTTGCAAGTGGAAAAGTGATGAACAGGCTTCTACATGGTGAGGTTGGAAGTGGAAAGACTGTTGTTGTTGCATATTTTCTGTATCTTACAGCAATGAATGGATATCAGGGAGCCATCATGTCTCCTACAGAGATACTCGCAAATCAAACTGGAGAAGTTATAAAGAAATTCCTTTCCCCATTTAATATCAGAGTTGAAGTACTTACCAGAAGCACAAAGAACAAGACAAAGATAAAGGAAGAGATTTCCAGGGGGGACATTCAAAT
>QMOO01000178.1 GCA_003648245.1 Caldisericota bacterium | reverse complement strand
TTCTTATTCTTCTCATTTTAAAAAATCACTTTTGAGCCAAGATATTTTTCAACTAATTTTATTGCACAGTATTTTCCACACATTGTGCAAACATCTCTGTCTGTCTTTTCATATTTTTTATGCATCTTTTCAAATTTATCAGGGAAAAGAGAGATCTCTTTTTCTCTCTCCCATTTTCTTTTTGTTCTGTAAATATCCATTTTGTAATCAATTTCCTTTGCTTCTTTTATTCCTTTTCCAATGTCTGCAACATGGGCAGCAATTTTTGTTGCAATAACTCCTTCTATTACATCATCAAGGCCTGGTAGTGAAATATGTTCGGAAGGAGTTAAATAACATAAAAAATCAGCACCATACCAGCCAGCAATTGAAGCACCTATCGCCCCTGTTATATGGTCATACCCTGGAGCAATATCAGTTACAACCGGACCGAGAACATAGAATGGTGCACCTTTACATATTTTCTTCTCAAGTTTTACATTTGCCTCTATTTCATCAATTGGAATATGTCCAGGACCTTCAATTATAACCTGAACATTATTTTCCCAGGCATATTTTGTCAATTCTCCAAGATTTAAAAGTTCATCAATCTGGACAGTATCTGTTGAATCTATTATTCCCCCTGGTCTCATAGCATCTCCTAAACTTAAAGTAACATCATATTTTTTTGCTATTTCAACAAGACGGTCAAAGTTTTTATAAAGAGGATTTTCCTTCTCATTGGTTATCATCCAGGAAATAAGAAAAGCCCCTCCTCTGCTTACAACAAGTGTCTTTCTTGGATTTTTTCTAAACCTTCCAAGAGTATTTAGTGTTATCCCGCAGTGGACAGTCATAAAACTTACTCCATCTTTTGCATGTTTTTCTATAACTTCAAAAATTTTATCCTCATCCATCTTAACAATTCCACCTTTTTCCTCAACTGTTTCAATCGCTGCCTGATATACAGGAACTGTTCCAACAGGGACAGAACTTTCTTCTATGATTTTTTTTCTTATTTTATCAAGGTCTCCACCTGTGCTTAAATCCATAACAGTGTCTGTGCCGTATTTTATTGCTTCTTTCAGTTTTTTTATCTCAAGGTTTATATCAACTATGTCAGGAGAAGTTCCAATGTTTGTATTTATTTTTGTTCTCAGGTCCTTCCCAATTCCTAAGTAAGTATCTTTATGTTTAAGTATAACAACAGTCCCTTCAGCGAGATTTTTTGATATAATTTCAGGACTTATCCCCTCTTTTTCAGCAACAAATTTAACACCTTCACTTATATAACCTTTTTTTGCAATTTCTTTTTCCATTTTAATCAGTTTCCAGTATTGCTCCAGTATTTGCTGATTTTACCTGACTTGCATACTTACCAAGAATTCCTTTAAATTTTTTTGTTTTTCTTTTCCTTTTTCTTCTTTTCAATTCTTCAGGTTTCACCTTAACATCAAGTTTTCTTTCTGGTATGTCAATCTCAATAATATCTCCATTTTCAACATATCCAATTGGACCATCTTCCTCTGCTTCAGGACTGACATGTCCAATACAGGGACCTCTTGTTCCTCCAGAAAATCTCCCATCTGTAATTAAAGCAACTTTTTCATCAAGTCCTTTTCCAGCAATTGCTGAAGTGATTGATAACATTTCTCTCATTCCTGGGCCACCTTTTGGTCCTTCATATCTTATAATTACAACACCTTCTTTTATTTTACCATCCATTACATTCTTCATCGCTTCTTCTTCTGAATCAAAAACAATTGCTTTTCCTTTAAATTTCAATGATTTTTCTTTCACTGCTGATTGTTTTACAACTGCTCCATCAGGTGCGAGTGTTCCTTTTAAAATAGCAATTCCACCTTCTTTTAAATAAGGTTTTTTAATATCTTTTATAACATTTCTATTCCATACATTTGCTTTCTTTATAATATCTCCAATAGTTTTTCCTGATACAGTTGGACATTTTTTTTCAATAATTCCTTTTTTTGAAAGTTCTTTCATAACAGCAGGAATTCCACCTGCCATATCAAGGTCCTGTATATGCTGTGTTGAAGCAGGAGAAAGTTTACATATATTTGGTGTTTTCCTGCTAATTTTATCAAATAAATCAAGTTTAAGTTTTATTCCTATCTCATTTGCTATTGCAGGTAAATGTAAAACAGTATTTGTTGAAGCCCCTATTGCCATATCAACTGCTATTGCATTTTTAAAACTTTCAATTGAGACAATATCAGACGGTTTTATTCCTTTTTTTACAAGTTCAACAACTTTCATTCCAGAATATTTTGCAAGGCGAACTCTTTTTGCACTTATTGCAGGGATTGTTCCATTTCCAGGTAAAGAAAGTCCAAGTGCTTCTGATAAACAGTTCATTGAATTTGCTGTAAACATTCCTGAACAACTTCCTGCTCCCGGGCACGCTTCATCTTCTAAAATTTTAAATTGTTCCTTATCTATTTTCCCTTTTGATATTTCTCCAACTCCCTCAAAAACAGAAATAAGGTCTATTGATTCTCCTGATGGAAGATAACCGCATAGCATTGGACCACCACTTATAAGAAGTCCAGGAATATTAAGTCGTAAAAGAGCCATAAGCATACCAGGAACAATTTTATCACAACTTGCAACGAGGACTATTCCATCAAACTGGTGTGCCTGTGCCATTATTTCAACACTATCAGCAATGGTTTCTCTTGAAACCAAACTATATTTCATGCCAATATGTCCCATTGCAATCCCATCACAAACACCTATAACACCAAATTCAACAGGAGTTGCTCCTGCCATTCTTATCCCTGCTTTCACTGCTTCTGTTATTTTGTCAAGATGAATATGTCCCGGGATAATTTCATTTGCAGAATTTGCTACTCCAATGATAGGTCTTTTAATTTCTTCATCAGTAAAACCATCTGCTTTTAATAAACTTCTATGAGGTGCTCTCTCT
>QMOO01000177.1 GCA_003648245.1 Caldisericota bacterium | reverse complement strand
CCCCCCATTCTTATTCCTTCTATTATCTTTAACCCATTATCTTTCTTCGTTCTACTTTGAAGACATGAAGAGGAAATATTTCTCTTTTATCTCTATGTATTTCTTTTCTATATTTTCCTTGTTTATTCTGATAAATAAAGGATTTAAAGTAAATCCATTTCCACCATTTTCCTTCCCGTTCGATCTCTATTTCTTTGTAATTTTTCTTTCAATGTTCCTTTTAATCACCACAATGTATAGAACAAAGAGAAAAACCAACTTCTTCATAATAATTCTTTTTATAATTTCTTTCTTTTTCTCCAATATAACTACATTTCCCTTCTTTTCTCCTCCTTTCGACATGATCTTCTTTATAACTGCAACGATAATGGGACTTATACTACTTGCTATATATGGCGGGGGATTAACTCGCTTCATTATGACTCTGACCTATTTTGTCTTTTTGGCTCTCTATCTATTCTGGGATAAAATATACTTTTATTTAATTCAACACAGAATATTTCTTGGAAGGGATATACTTACATCTATTATAGTAACTATATTCACTATTCTCTACATCCTTTACACAGAAAAGAGAGAGTTTATCAAACCCCCAGAAGGGCTCTACACAATTCTTCTCCTCGTTGTAACTATAATTTCTATTTCTTTCCACTTAATATTCATACGAGACCCTTCATCTGTAGGATTATTTCTGGGCATAGTTAAAATAATAATCTATGCATTCATAGTGCTTTTCTCTATATATATTTTTGAGGTGCTCTTTTCAAGAAGGGAGGAGTAAGAATGAAAAAGATACTTGTTGATGGAGACAACTTAAGTATTGAAGATGTAGTTATGGTATCAAGATATAAAAGGAAAGCAGAACTACCTAAAGAAGTAATTAATAAACTTGACGAATCCAGAAGATTTGTGGAAGACATAATTAGAAGAGGTAAACCCGTTTACGGTGTAAACACAGGTGTCGGAGAGCTATGCAATACAAGAATTGAAAAGGATAAACTTAATGAACTCCAAAAGAATATAATCTATTCTCACGCTATTTTAACCCCTCCCTACCTTTCAAGGGAATCTACAAGGGGAACAATGCTTCTTAGGGCTAATTCCCTGGCAAAAGGTTATTCTGGTATAAGAAAAGAGATTCTCGAAAGATTAATATTTTTTTTAAATAATGACGTTATCCCTATTATCCCGGAGAAAGGTTCTCTTGGCGCATCTGGTGATTTGATTCCCTTAGCTGCTCTCGCTCTTTTTCTTATGGGTGAGGGAAGAGGTTTTTATAAAGGTAAAGAAATGGAATCAAAGGCAATTCATAAAAAGTTAGATATAGAACCAATAAAATACGAAGAAAAAGAAGCTCTGTCAATGATCAATGGAACTTCTTTTTCTTTGTCCATTTCCATTCTTTCTCTATATGATGCAAAAGTTGCCTTGAAGGGGGCAATAATAGCATCTGGATTAAGCGCCGAGGCACTTTTATCCTTATCATCTGAGTTTCATGAAAAAATCCAGGAGGCAAAACCCTATCCAGAACAGGAAGTTATTGCGTATGCCTTACGAAATTTCCTTGATGGAAGCGAACTTATTGATTCAAATTTAAATAAAGTTCAAGATGCATATGTTATAAGATGTTTACCTCAAATTTATGGTTCAATTTATTCAACTCTTAGATACGCTGAAAGAATATATACAATCGAAGCAAATTCATCATCAGACAACCCTCTACTCTTTCCTGACGAAGACTTAGTTCTCTCAGGTGGAAACTTCCATGGCTCCTTCATAGCGGCAGCGGATGATTATCTAAGCATTTCAATGACAATCCTTGGAAATAATTCAGAGAGAAGATTAAACAGACTTCTTAATCCAAATCTTTCACAGAACCTCCCTCCATTTCTCATAAAAAATAGCGGATTAAATAGTGGTTTTATGCTACTTCAGTATCTTTCTGCTTCTTTAGTTAGTGAAAATAAAATTCTGTCAACACCAGCCTCTATAAATTCTATACCTGTGTCTGCTGATCAGGAAGACGACGTGAGCATGTCAGCAACTTCTGCACGAAAGTTAAGGCAAATTGTTGATAATGTACTCACAATAATAGCTATTGAGATTTTATCAGCGACTCAGGCCTTATACTTTAGAAAAAAGAAAAAAGGAAGAGGTACAAAGAAAGCGTTGACTATACTGAAAGATACAATTCCATTTATCAAAAAAGACACAAATCTTTCTCCTTACATTGAAAAAACAAGAAAGCTTTTAGTCAGTGAAACATTGATAAAAGAGGTAGAAAAAGAAATTGGAGAAATATTTTAGCTGGATAGGTGTCGATGAATCTGGTAAAGGAGACTATTTTGGCTATCTTGTTATTGCTGGAGTGGTAATTGATAAAGAGAAGGAAAAAGAACTTAGAAAACTCAATGTGAGGGATTCTAAAAAGATTTCTGATATAAAAATCCAGAAGATTTCAAAAATCATAAGAACTTTCTTACCATTTAATGTTGTCAGGATTTCACCTTCAAAGTATAATGAACTCTACAATAAATTGAAGAATATTAATAAAATTCTTGCCTGGGGACATGCAAGAGTTGTGGAAAATCTTCTCGAAAAACATAGTGTGGATCTCATAATATTTGATAAATTTTCTTCCAAAGACTATATAGAGAAAAGCATAATGAAAAAAGGGAAAGACATTGCCAGAATTGAGATCATAAAAGGAGAGAGGGATATAGGGGTTGCTGCAGCATCAATTATTGCAAGGGATGAATTCCTGACAACTCTTAAGATGTTAGAGAAAAGGTGGAACTTTTACTTTCCGAAAGGGGCAGGTAGTGGTGTAGACAAACAGGGAGTAGAATTTGTAAAAAAATTTGGTCTTGAATCTTTAAAGAAGGTAGCAAAATATCACTTTAAAAACACGGAAAAGATTATAAAATTTATAT
>QMOO01000176.1 GCA_003648245.1 Caldisericota bacterium | reverse complement strand
CAATATTGTTATTGATGGAAAAGAGTATATTGTTCTTTCAGAAAAAGACCCATCAAAACTACCCTGGAAAGATATTGGAGTTGATATTGTTGTGGAGTCAACAGGGCTTTTCCGTGAAAGAGAAAAAGCAGCAGCACATCTTGAAGCAGGAGCGAAAAAGGTTGTTATTTCTGCTCCTGCAAAAGGAGAAGATGTAACAATTGTTCTTGGAGTAAATGAAAATATGTATGACCCTGAAAAACACACAATAATTTCAAATGCTTCCTGTACAACAAACTGTCTTGCTCCTCTTGCAAAAGTTCTTGATGATAACTTTGGAATTGTTAAAGGTCTTATGACAACAATTCATTCTTACACAAATGACCAGAGAATTCTTGACCTTCCACATAAGGATTTAAGAAGAGCCAGAGCAGCGGCTCTCTCAATGATTCCAACTACAACAGGTGCTGCAAAAGCAATAGGTAAAGTTATTCCAAAATTGAATGGAAAAATGAATGGTCTTGCGATTAGAGTTCCAACCCCAACTGTTTCTCTTGTTGACCTTGTTGTTGAAGTTGAAAAAGAAGTCGATATTGATAAAATAAATCAAGCATATAAAGAGGCATCTGAAGGACCACTTAAAGGAATTTTAAAATATTCAGAAGAACCACTTGTCTCAAAGGACTTTGTCAAAGATAGTCATTCCTGTATTTATGATTCTCCTTCAACCTATGTTATTGAAAATATGGTCAAAGTTCTTGGCTGGTATGATAATGAGTGGGCATATAGTTGTAGAGTTGTTGACCTTTTGAAATATATGGTAGAAAAGGGGAATTTTTAAAAGGGTTAAAAAGTAGAGAGGGAGGAAGAGATGGAAATTAAAACAATTGAAGAGAAGGATTACAGTGGAAAAAAGGTCTTTTTAAGAGTGGATTTTAATGTTCCTTTAGAAAATGGGGAAATAGCGGATGAAACAAGAATTAAAGCGGCTTTACCAACCATAAATTATCTTCTTTCTCAAAATTGTATTTTGATAATCGCCTCCCATCTTGGAAGGCCAAAAGGTAAAGTAATTCCTGAAATGAGTTTAAAAGTTGTCGCTGAAAGATTGTCAGAACTTATAAATAAAGAAGTAAAGTTTATCCCGGATTGTGTGGGAGAGGTGGTTGAAAAAGAAATTAAACAGGCAAAATCAGGAGATGTTTTACTTCTTGAAAATTTAAGATTCCATAAAGAAGAGGAAGAAGGGAATGAAAATTTTGCAAAACAACTTGCTTCTTTTGCAGATGCATATGTAAATGATGCTTTTGCTGCCTGCCATAGAAAGCATGCATCAATTTATCAAATAACAAATTTCATTGAAGATGTTGCTTCTGGATTTCTTATTAAAAAGGAAGTTGAGGCACTTTCAAAATTACTTACCAATCCAGAAAAACCGTTTCTTTTGATTCTTGGAGGAGCAAAAGTTGCTGATAAAATTGGTATGGTTAAAAACTTACTTGATAAAGTTAACACAATAATTACTGGTGGTGTTATGGGTCTTACATTTATAAAAGCAAAACACTGGGAAATAGGTGATTCTAAAGTTGATGAAGACGCAATTCCTCTTGCAAAAGAAATTATTAGAGAAGTTAATAAGAGACATCTTGAATTCCACACACCTCTTGACCATATCATAGTAAATAAAATTTCACCAGATGCAGAAACATTAATTACAGAAAGGGGAACAGTTCCTCCTGGATGGATGGGAGTTGATATAGGACCTCAGGCAATTGAGGAATATGTTGATTGTATTAACAGGGCAAGGACAATTTTCTGGAATGGACCAATGGGAATTTTTGAGATTGATAAGTTTGCAAGAGGAACGATAGCAATAGCAAAGGCAGTTGCAGAAGCAGATGCTTTTTCTGTTATTGGTGGTGGAGATTCAGTTTCAGCAGTTAATAAAGGTGGTGTTGCTGACAAAATTTCTCATATATCAACAGGTGGAGGAGCTTCACTTGAATTTCTTGAAAAGGGAACTCTTCCAGGAATAGAAGTTTTAAAGAAATAGGAGTGATTATGAAGAAAATACTTATAGCAGGAAACTGGAAAATGCACAAAACACCGTCAGAATCAATAGATTTTGTTAGAAATTTGCTTGAAAGAATTGGGAATTATGAAGACAGAGAAGTTCTTGTTTGTCCTCCATATACTTCTCTTTACCCTGTTTCTGATATTGTTAAAAATACTCCTTTGCTTCTTGGAGCACAAAATGTATTTTATGAGGAAAAGGGCGCCTTTACAGGAGAAATTTCTCCTCTTATGTTAAAAGATATAGGGGTTGAATTTGTTATTTGTGGACACTCTGAAAGAAGAAATATTTTTGGTGAAACAGATGAACTGATTAACAAAAAAATTAAAAAAGTAGTTGAGTTTGGTATGAAACCAATTTTCTGTCTTGGAGAAAAACTTGAAGAAAGAGAAAAAGGAGAGACATTTGAAGTTATAAAAAGACAACTTGAAAAAGGGCTTTCTGAATTTAAAGAGATTGAAAAATTAACAATTGCATATGAACCTGTCTGGGCAATAGGAACAGGAAAAAATGCAACACCAGAACAGGCAGAAGAAGTCCATATTTTTATAAGGAAATGGATAAAGGAAAATTATGGGGAGGATGAAGCCAGTGATATAAGGATTCTCTATGGAGGTAGTGTAAAACCAGAAAATATAGATGATTTAATTAAGGAGGAAAATATTGATGGAGTGCTTGTTGGAGGAGCAAGTTTAGATGTTGATAAGTTTTTAAGAATAATTGAATATACTTCAATGACCAAACCGGGTTTGGACAAAAGGGAGAGATAAAATGTATACTTTTCTTTTAGTTTTTCATATCGGTGTCTGTCTTCTTTTAATATTTTTTGTTTTAATTCAAAGTGGTAAAGGTTCTTCACTTGCTAATATTTTTGGAGGAGGGGGGATGGAAACTGTCTTTGGAGCTGAAACCCCTACTATATTAAAT
>QMOO01000175.1 GCA_003648245.1 Caldisericota bacterium | reverse complement strand
GGGACCACTTCCCTGTTTTCTTTCAAGCTTGAATCCATCTTCGTTGTCTGAATTATCTGTCCATGAGAGGGAAACCTCTGTTGGAGAAGTTGCTTCTGCTGTAAGGTTTGATGGAGAGGTGGGGAGGGAAATTTCTCCCTCTACATACTCATAGCATCCTATATCTATTCCCCCTCCCTGAGGTCTTTTAATTCCATCAAGATCAGCTAATGGAGTATTTAAATCTGAACCAGCATCAATGGCAGGACTTCCCTTCTTCAAATGATAGTTCCCCTCTTCTCCCCATGCCGGATTGATGAATAACGGATCTCCATATATATTTCCATCACCAAGTTTATAAAGCTCATTCTTTACATAGTTTTCATCTTTATACTCAATTGCATGGTCTGTTTCTGGATTGTAAATTAAGTTATGATCAAAAGTTAAATTAACTCCCCTGGCAATAAATATTGGAGAATTCTCACCTCTTCCACAGAAAATTGAATTCCTCACGGTTAAATATGTAGTTGTATCTTGGTAGTCATACTGAACCGTCATGAGATACTCATGACCGAGTTCATCATCTACAGTAACATTTATAATCTCAAAATGATAACCAGGTTTGCCCCCAGAATCTATAACTATTGGAGACCACGGAGTAACAGTATCATCACCATCTCCCCTACCGTATATGAGAGTGTTTATAATCTTACTGTTATCTCCCCAGAGCTTTACTCCATCACATGAGTTGTTTGCAACTATACAGTTTTCTATGGTGGTGTTGTTTAATTTAGAATCAAGTCCATCTCCAAAGTTATGTTCACAGATTACATTGATAATCTGAAGTGGTCCATCTCCCGGCTCCACCCCAAGACCATCTGGTCTATCATAAGGTCTATTGCTCCCATCTCCTCCTTGATAGTAGTGTCCACTATATCCAAGATAGGAATCCTTGATCAAAACATTTCTCCAGTTTCCTTCACCTCCCACAATGGCACCAAATCCACAGTGAGAGAATCTACAGTTAATAATTTTTAGGTCATTAACATCGGCAAAATTAACCCCTGCCTCATCTACATGATGTATATATAGATCCTTTAAAATTATGTGACTTACCTCTCCACTTAACCCATCAATACCTTCCCTGAACATATCATTATCATTTGTTATCTCAAGATTCTCTATTTTTATAAAACTCTTACCTCCTATATCAATGGCTGCGAGAAGATTATTTCTTCCCTTTAATACAGGCCTATTACCCTCTTCTCCCTTTATGGTAATCCATGCATCTTCCCTTCCCGAAGGGGGAGTAATCATATCATCCCAGTACTGAGACAACGTATACTCCCCACCGAGTATTATGAGAGTGTCTCCTGGTTTAAGTCTTTTTGAAGCAAAGCCGGGAGTTCTAAAAGGTTCATCCTTTGTCCCTGGATTGGAATTATCCCCATCAGGTGAAACATAGTAAACATTCCCTTTTTCGCTTGATTCATCAACAACACCTTCGCCTGAAATGGGAATTTTTATATTTCCTTTCTCACTCTCTATATATGCATGTTTTAAACCTTCAGTTTTTGGAGAGAACGTTACTTTCAAATTACACAAGCTACCTGGATCCAGTATAGAACAGTCATTTTGTGTAATCAAAAATTCGTCTTTATCCCTTCCTGTCAAGGAAATATCGTTAAGGTTTATCTCCACATTGCCCTTGTTTTCAATCTCAACCGTTCTCTCCTCTGAATTTTCACCTACCTTTACTTTTCCAAAATCTAAACTCTCTGGTTTGATACTTATAGAAACTTCTTTAGTTCCTGTCTTCCACCTATTGTATGCAATGTTTAAAAGAGGGACAAACTCATAGGTTGCTTTTTTATGCCCGGCAGGTGTTGGATGGTTATCATCTGGAACTCCATCTCCATCTGAATCTGAAGGATAAGTAAGCCAATGATAATCAAGATTCACCACATGCTCTACCTTTCCATTCCTGAATCTATGATGGTTTCCTGTATCAGCACCTAAATCATTTTTATTTGGAGAACCTCCATTTGAAGTTAAAACATTGTAGTAATCAAAAACAAAAACATTGTTGTAGGGATAACTCTTAAAAAGATCATCTACAAGCCAATTATTAATTGCTCTTAATAAGCGTCCCATATCACCCACATACTCTTTAAGAGAGGGAGGTGTTGTAATTATTACAAAGAGTTTGTCTTGCCTCGTTTTGAAGTAATCAAGGAGATCTCTATAAAGTCCTTTAATGTTACTTACAGTATATGCCCAATCATCCATGCATCCTTTACCATAAATTGGATTATTCTCTCCCCTGGGAAGAGGAGGATCATCTGGATTTCCATAGATAACCTGGAGAGAACTGAAACATGACTTAAACATTACTATCTCTGCCTCTCCACCGGGATCGTCTATTGAGTTTGCCCCTGTTGTATAGGTTGAATTGTAAAGGTGAGATAGATATACATCTCTGTGAGGACCAAGAAACCAATTGTACCAGTGACCAACATCTGTATGATAACCAATGGGGTTTCCATCATTTACATCAAGATCCTTTGGACCCCAATCATAATTGGTTTCTACAACATAGTAATTGTTTCTGTTTAGCTCTTTTCTTAAATCCCCTTTATTAAGCCAATCTTCTCCCGTAGAATGATGTATAAACACAAGTTTAACTACCTTTTTTGGCGGTGTTGGGTCTGGAAAACCTTCATCTCCTGCAAAGGAGAAACCATGGTTACCTATTCCTAAGAAATAAAAACATAATATGAGCAAAGTTAAAATCAAGAAACCTCTTTTCATATCAACCTCCTAAGTAAAATTATACTTTAACAAAAAGGGCAGAGATTCTTTCTCTGCCCTAGTGAGGTGTGATTTATTTTTATGTTACTCCCCAGGATAAGTTATGGTTACTTCTCTTAGCTCAGCATTCCAGTCAACTTTACAGCCAAGGTTTTCTGCTATGAATCTTATGGGTAACATTGTTCTTCCAGGAGG
>QMOO01000174.1 GCA_003648245.1 Caldisericota bacterium | reverse complement strand
GTATGTTTACATTATCTGGATGTTGAGTACTCATGCACCTTGGTATCTTCAGTATATTATCCTTAAAAGCTTAAAAGTAGATTCAGCAGT
Organism: Caldisericota bacterium; assembly: GCA_003648245.1. The sequence goes on along the minus strand of QMOO01000174.1, from coordinate 2,906 downwards.
ATTATAACGCAATTTTCTCCATTCTGAAAAATTCAAATGTTATTCCCTTTAATTTTATCGAAACCTTCCCTGATATGGTAAAACCAAGTCTTTTATACAATCTTATTGCCCCCTCATTTTTAGTTTCTACATCGAGAGTAAGTTTTTTTATATTTTTTGATTCCGTTTCCTCAATGAAATTTAAAAGAATTGTTCCAATACCCATTCCTCTATATTCTGGATAGACTGCGATATTGCTTATGTAAAACTCCCCCTCTTTTAGGTATCCCACTATACTGTTTAATTTTAAAAACAAGGGAAACCTTTTTATAAATTCAAACTTCATGTATTTAATAATGAGTCTTCCTGTGTTTATCTCCTCTTTTCTCTTTATTCTCCAGTCATAACCAAGAAGCATTCCTAAAGTTTCATTGCCCAGCTTTGCCATATGGGTGTGTTCAAAACTGAATAGATTTTTCTTCTCCCTGAAGAGATTCCCGAGGATAGTTTTAAATTCATGTCCAAAAACAGCAGGGAAGAGAGAGGAAGCACTGATCTCCATCAGGTTGGAGAAATGATAAGCATCTTTCGGTCTTCCTTCAACTATTTTAACTTCCTTTTTGAGATTAAATTCGCCCTCTTTCACTTTTGTTTTATTTTAAGATTTAAAGGATAAAAAGTAAAGAAAAGATTGTTGCTACACCACAATAAATCTGTTATATTTATATTAGCCAGCCATGATTTATAGAGAGTTTAAGAAGGGAAAAATAAAGGTTTCATCTCTTGGTTTTGGAGCGATGAGATTTCCCACCATAAAAAATGAGGGGGATATAGATGTATTAAAAACAGAAGAGATGCTTGACTACGCAATGGAGAATGGTGTAAATTACATTGATACTGCGTATCCCTATCATGAGGGAATGAGTGAGCCTTTTCTTGGACACTACATAGAGAAAAGGAAGATAAGAGAAAAGATTTATCTTGCAACAAAGATGCCAGTGTGGCTTGTTAAGAAAAAAGAAGATCTTGACTTTTATTTTAATGCACAACTTAACAGGTTAAGGACAGATTACATAGATTTTTACCTCCTTCACTCCCTCTGGAAGAAAAGCTGGGAAAAGGTTAGAGACTTAGGGGTTATTGACTGGCTTATAAATAAAAAGAAAGAAGGAAAAATAAGATTCTTTGGTTTCTCCTTTCACGATGAATTTCCCGTCTTTAAGGATATAGTTGATTACTATGACTGGGATTTTGCTCAGATTCAATTGAACTATATGGATGTTGATTATCAGGCAGGGGAAAAGGGACTATCATATGCCTATAAAAAGGGAATTCAGGTTATAATCATGGAACCAATAAAGGGTGGGAAACTTGCAAATCCTCCAGAGAGAGTATTAAAGGTGTTGAGTAAATTTAGAGTAAAAAGAACTCCTGTTGAGTGGGCTTTATCCTTCGTGTTAAACAAAAAAGAGGTTCTCACAGTTTTAAGTGGAATGAGTGCATTGGAGCATGTGAAAGAGAATATAAGGATTGCCTCAAAGTATGATGTTGGATGTCTTGCAAAAGAAGAGGAGGAGATTTTAAAAAAGGCAAGAGAGGAGTGGATGAAGATAAAATTTATAGATTGCACCAATTGTAAGTATTGTTTGCCATGTCCCTTTGGAGTTAACATTCAAGAGAATTTTGAAATTTATAATGAGGCTTTAAGATACAATGATTTTAAAGAGGGGAAATATAGGTATGAGTTTTTAAAGGAAGAGGAGAGGGCATCAAATTGTAAAGAGTGCGGTGAGTGTGAGAGTAAATGTCCTCAAAATCTTTCCATCATTGAATTATTAAAGTTGGTGGATGAAGCATTTAGATAAAAATTTTAAAACCAGGGAGAAAAGTAATGGATGATGAAGAATTTGAAGATGAAGAACTTGATGAAGAGTTTTATGACGAGGAACCTGAAGATGGTGAAGATGACGACGATGAGGAAGATGAATTTGACGATGATGAGCTCGATGATGATGAGTTTGATGACGATGAGTTTTATGACGAAGAAACCAGGGATGAATTAGCAAGGGAGAGACTGGAGGAAGAGGAAGACTGGATATGGCTTTCAGCCTTTGTAGCAGCACTTGAGGATGAGAAGGAGGCTCGAAATAGAATTACAGACAACACTCTTATTGTAAGATTTGAAGGCGTGGATGATGAAAAAACTTGCCCTTTATGTTCTTTCCTTCATGGAAAATACTTTTTTTATGACAACATTAAAAAGCTCGGTTTAATTCCACCACTCCATGAAGGCTGTAGAGACCACTTAAAGTTTTTTAGATTAGATGATCTATCTTCTGATGACAAAATTTACAGAATTATCAACCTTCCCTCCTCTCTATCAAAGTATCACACATTTAAAAATTACTAACAGAGCGATTTATTGGAAAGTAGATAATTTACAACTAATCTGTTTTACTCCGCTGGATTGACCAATCTTCCCATAAATAGGATACTTCCAGTTTCCTTATCCTGTATGATGAAGATAAAGGGGTGATCTGCTCTAAATATGTGGGTTGGTTTTATGGCTGTAAGTTTCATAACAATGGCTGTGGCTGCTGCAGCTTCTGTTCCTTTTTCATTTACATCAATAAATGCCTGATGGATAACATTGCTTATAAATAAATCTTTCTTTCCTGTAATTTTTGAAAAATCTGCGTTCCCTGAGAAAGAGGTTTTCATTCCCATTTTGGTTAAAGCATCCTTTAAAAAGTATTTTGTTTTGAAAGTAAATTTTGGAATATATATTGCATCAAGCTTTGTTTTCTGCATCTTCATAAGCCACTTCTTAAGATTTTCATAACTTAACTCTTTTTCAACATCCTTTAATGTGTAGCCACTCTCCTTTTTTGGAAGGAGTATTATCATTGAGATTCTATCCCCTTTGT
>QMOO01000173.1 GCA_003648245.1 Caldisericota bacterium | reverse complement strand
GTTACTGGAGGAGCGGGATTTATAGGCTCTTTCCTCTGCGAGGAGCTCATAAGAAGGGGCTTCTATGTTGTTGCAATAGACAACTTATTTAGGGGAAAAATTGAAAATCTTAAAAGTATAATTAACCATAAAAATTTTAAATTTGTGAAGATGGATCTAAGCGGAAGCATAGATTTTGACCTTCTTATGGATGTTCCTAAACCAGTTTCAATTCTTTTTCACCTTGCCGCTATAAATGGTACACAATACTTTTATGATATTCCTTTTAAGGTGTTAGATATAAATACGAGAATAACGCAGAATGTTTTGAGAATAGTGGAGTTTTTAGATGCAAAGTATATAGTTTATACATCTAGTTCAGAGGTTTACGGAGATCCTATCAAAATTCCCACACCGGAGGATCATCCTATTCTTTTGAATATCTTTTCCATGCGCGATTCTTATGCATCTTCCAAAGCAATAGGTGAGTTTTATATTAAACTTTTTTGCGAAAAGAAAAAGATCCCTTATTTGATATTGAGGGTTTTTAATTTATACGGAGAGAGGATGCAAACATCTAAATATGGTCAGGTCATTCCAGAATTTATAAAAAGAGCTTTGCTTGAAGACAATTTTTATATTATAGGAGATGGTTCTAATACCAGAAGTTTTTGTTATATAAAGGATGCTGTTGAACTTATGGTAAAAATGGTGGAGATGAGATTGTCCGACGTTATAAATCTCGGTAATGACGAAGAGATATCCATAATAGAGTTGGCAAAAAGGATTCACAGGATTATAGGAAGAGAATTTAAACCAAGTTTTTTACCTCCAAGACCTTTTGATCACAAGAGAAGAAGACCTGATATTTCTAAACTTCGTTCACTTTTTAAAGATTTTAATTTTACTCCTCTGGATGTTGGGTTGAATAAGACAATAGAATTCTATAAAAATCTTAAAGATGAAGGTTCTTCAGGTAAATAAACTTTATTATCCTTGGATTGGTGGAATTGAGTCCCATGTTAAGAGCCTCTCTGAAGGGTTGAAGAAATCAGGTATCAATGTAAAGGTTTTGGTATGTAACCATAGATTTAAATTTGAAATTGTAACCATAGAGGGTGTAGAAGTTAAAAGAATTCCCTCTTTTGGAATTTTCTGGTCTATGCCTCTTTCACCCTTTTTCTCTTTTTTTCTATCCAGTTATATTAAAAATTTTGACCTTGTGCATTTTCATCTTCCCTTTCCCCTTTCCCATCTTTTTCCAGATAAATTAAGGAACAAGAGTTATATTATAACATGGCATAGCGATATTGTTAGGCAGAAACATATGTTAAATTTAATGAGACCTTCTCTAATAAAATTCTTAAAACGCTCATCCAAGATAATAGTAACTTCTAAAAGAATCATAGATTCATCTGAGCTTCTCCAAACTTTTAAATCAAAGATTGAGATTGTTCCCTATGGAATAGATTATAAATATTACAAGCCATTCATAGGAGAAGGTGAGTATATTCTATTTGTGGGAAGGTTGGTTTATTACAAAGGAGTTGAGTATCTTATAAAGGCAATGAAGAAGATAAACTCACAGTTAGTTATCGTTGGAGACGGCTCTTTGAAACCTAAATTAATTAATATGTCTCATGATCTTGGTCTATCATCAAGAGTCAAATTTCTTGGTAATGTAGATAAGGATAGACTCATAGATATATATTCAAAGTCTCTCTTTCTTGTTCTTCCATCTGTGGAGAAAACAGAAGCTTTTGGACTTGTTCAGCTTGAAGCCATGGCTTCAGGAAAACCTGTTATAAATACAAATCTACCCACAGCTGTTCCTGAGGTTTGTCCTGATGGTGAGTGTGGTATAACAGTTCCTCCAAAAGATGTGGAGAGTCTTAGGGAGGCGATAAATACTTTACTCTATAACGATGAATTGAGAAGAGTGTATGGTTATAATGCCCTAAATAGGGTGATAAATGAGTACTCTATGGAAAAAATGGTAAAAAGGATTGTTAATTTGTATAGTTCTCTATCTCTTTAAACACCCAAGTTTTTAGTTTGTTCATATAGTAATCCAGTTTTTCTTTGGATTCTGCCTCGCCTCTCAAGACAAGTACGGGTTGTGTGTTACTTGATCTTAAAAGAATCCATCCGTTTTTTAAACTTAACCTTACTCCATCTATCATGATTTTCTCAACAACCTCATTTCCAAATAATTCTTCAAACTGTCTTTTGAATTTTTCTACAATTTCTAATTTAATATCTTCTTTTGGCAACTCAATTCTTATTTCAGGGGTTGAATAATTTTTTAAAAATTTAGATACCCTTTTTGACAATTTCTCTCCTTTCTTAATTAAGTCCTTAACTATTTTTAGAAACCTAAGAGTGGTATATATTGCGTCATCAAATCCGAAATAGTCATCCCTTATAAATATGTGTCCACTCATTTCTGCTGCCAAAAGAGCATCTTCTTCTTTCATTTTTTTCTTTATGAGGGAATGCCCTGTTTTCCACATTATAGGAATTCCACCTATCTTTCTAATGTGTGTAAAGAATACATCTGAATTTTTAACTTCCCCTATCACTTTCACTCCCTTAGGATATTTTGAGATTATATCCTCTGCCAATATCAATCCTATTATATCTCCCGGAATGATTATCCCTTTTTCATCTACTACACCTATCCTATCCACATCTCCATCATAGGCAAAACCAACATGAATTTTGTTTTTCACAACAGTTTCCCTGAGTATCTTTAAAGTTTCAATTTTTGTTGGATCGGGATGGTGATTTGGGAATCTGCCATCTGGTTCTGAAAACAATTCTATTACATTAAACCCTAATTCCTTCAATAGATTAGGAACAATAACACCAGCACAACCATTGCCTGAGTCAACAGCCACTCTTATTCCATCACCTTCTAGATTTTTAAATTTCTTTTTTAAGTAATCCATATAAATTTTGTTTATGTCTATTTTCTCTATACTACCCACTATATTAATTTCCTCTTTTGAATTCTCTATACTTTTTCCAATTTCAT
>QMOO01000172.1 GCA_003648245.1 Caldisericota bacterium | reverse complement strand
GTTAAAATAAATCTCTTCTTACTTTTATATTTTTCCATAAGTGTAAGGTAAAGCTTTCTTTTAAACTCCTCGTCCTCTATTGTATCTAATTTAAGTTCATTCAATTCCTTTTCAAACTTTTCCATCTCACTCATTTAAACCAAACTCCTTTGAAAAAGTTTCGTCTTTTTCTATCTCCTCCTTCAATTTTTTTATACCTCTTCTAAGAAGCGTCTTTACAGTATTCTCATTTTTATTTAAAACTTCTGCTATTTCCTTTATCTTCATCTTTTCAAAGTATTTTAAAGAAATAACTGTTTGATATTTCAAGGGAAGCTTGAGGAGGAGCCTTTGAATTATTAAGAATTTTCTTTTTTTATCATCTGACGAATAATCTTTAAAAACATTTCTCATATCTCCCATTAAAATAATCTTTCTTTTCTTCTTTACATAATCATTAACCTCATTTATTGCTATTCGCATAAGGTATGATGAATATGGAATACCTCTATCCTTATAGGTTGAAATTGATGAGATGGCTTTTAAAAAAACTTCCTGTGTTATCTCCTCTGCATCCCCTCTATCTCCTATTCTTCTAAAGACATAATTTAGTATGAGGGAGAAATATTCGTTAAATAAAATGCCGAAGGCTTCTTTATCGTACTTAGCCCTCTCAACAAGAATTTTTTCCTTATCTCTATCCATTAAATGTATTATAGCAGACCGAGAATGCTCAAAATTTCCTTTTTAAGTTTGGAGTAAGGATATGCCCCTACCAATGCTCCATAAACTCTCCCATCTTTAAAAATGAGGAGAGTTGGAAGATTCATAACTTCATACTTTGTGGCTATATCTGAATTCTTTTCAACATCAAGGGCAACAAACTTTATTTTTCCATCATACTCCTTTGCCAACCTTTCAAGGTGAGGTTTTATCACATCACAGGGATGACACCAATCTGCCCAGAAATCCACAACTACAGGAACCTTCTCCTCAAGAACTTCTTTATTAAAATTCTCCGTGTTAACTTCCTTCATCCTCATGTAAATTACATTACCATTAAATTAAAAAATTTCAATAAAATTAAAAATGTAACTTTAGTTCTCTAACAAATTTAAAGACTTCTTTTATCTCTAAGCTGAATTCTCAGCTTATTTGTCTTTGTATCTAAAAAGTGGTAAGATTATAAGTGAAAGTTTTTTTCAATTAGGAGGTAAGATGGCATATACTGTAATTAAAGATAAATGTATAGGATGCAGAATTTGCGAAAAGATTTGTCCTGTGAATGCCATAGTGGTGGCTGGAAAAAAGGCAGAAATAAATCCTTCGTTATGTACTGATTGTGGGATCTGTGCAGAAAGGTGTCCTGTTAATGCAATTACTGCAGGCATGCCTCTTGAAAAGGTGAAAAACTTACCTGAAAATATTCAGGAAGGAAGACCAGAAAGCTATAAAATACAACCAAGACCCATGTATGGTTTTAATGGTGGTAGAGGCATGGGTTATGGAAGAGGAATGGGAAGGAGGATAGGTATGGGAATGAGAGGTCAAGGAAGAGGAATGGGGGGTGGAAGAGGAATGGGAAAAGGTGGCATGGGAAGAGGAAGAGGTCAGGGTGGAGGTCTTGGAAGAGGACCTTCAGGGTACTGTGTTTGTCCAAGCTGTGGCACAAGGGTACCTCACGAACCCGGTGTTCCATGCACCTCAATGAAATGTCCAAAATGTGGAGCAACAATGGTTAGAGAATAATGAAGATAAGAATAGCTGTAGATGACCTTTCTGGAAAAAGAGGTTGCTTGTCTGAACATGGACTCTCTCTGCTTATAGAGAGAGGTGATAAAAAAATTCTATTTGACACGGGTTTTGGCTTTTCTTTATTAAAAAATCTTGAGAGGTTAAATGTTAAACCGGATGAAATCTCCTATGTAATTTTGTCTCATGGACACGATGATCATACAGGGGGACTTTTGTCTTTTCTTAAAAATAGGACTAAGGAAGTAGAAATATATGCACATCCAGACATTTTTATCGGGAAGTATAAAGACAGAGGCAAAAGAAAAGGTTACATTGGAATACCTGAAAAAAGAGAAACTTATGAAAAGCACGGAGGAAGATTTAACCTGAAAAGAGAATTCTTTGAAATAGAAGAAGGCCTTTACTTTTCTGGACAGATTGAGAGAATAAACAACTTTATGGACGAAACACTGATGATAAAAGACGGAAATACGTTCATTGTAGATCCTATCTACGACGATATAAGCATAGGAATTAAAACAGAATCAGGAATTTTTATAGTAACTGGATGTAATCATTCTGGTCTTTTGAACACATTAAGCCATTTTTATAACCACCTGAACTTACCAATAATCGGGGTACTTGGCGGGCTTCACCTGTTAAACTTTGAAGATAGAATAAAAGATGCAATAGATGGGATTAAAAAATTTGACTTAAAGAAAATATACCCATTGCACTGTACAGGAACATATGGGAAATGCAGACTTCTTTACGAATTTGGGGATAAGGTAAAATTGCTTAGAACCTGTGATGAGATAGAAATTTAATATAATATGAATTCAAAGCCTCTTATTATAGCCCATAGAGGTGCATCAAGATACGCACCGGAGAATACAATACCTGCCTTCAAGCTGGCAGAGGAAATGAAAGCCGACTTTATAGAACTTGATATCCATATGACAAAAGACGGAGAACTTGTAGTACTTCATCCTTTCCTTATAAGAAATATGAAAATCAAGGAACTAACACTTAAAGAAATTCAGAGTATAGATGTTGGAATCCTTCTTTCCTTTAACTACAAAAGCACATATATACCAACCCTTAAAGAGGTTCTAAAAGAAACAAACTTAAAGGTAAACATAGAGATAAAAGGAAATGAAAGAATATATCCAGGAATTGTGGATAAGCTGCTTAAAGTTATAGAAAAGTATCCAATAGAAAGATTCATTTTTTCCTCTTTTGATTTTGACATTCTGAGAGAGCTAAAGAAAAAGAGAGAAGGAGCGGTAGTTGAAGGTCTGTGTTTTTC